>DASQTS010000276.1:0-21682 GCA_035641775.1 Thermoleophilaceae bacterium | reverse complement strand
CGGTCTCGACCCCGACCCGGGCGCGCTCTGGCCCGAGGCGGTCGAGCGCCTGGGCGGAGCCAGGGATGCGCCGCAGCTCGCGCGCGTCCTGACCGCCGAGGCCGTCACGGAGCACTGCCGTGCAGCCATCGTCGCGGCCGGCCCCGCGTGCGTGGTCGTCAAGCCGCAGCTCGCGTGCTTCGAGCGGCTCGGCCCGCCTGGCTGGGAGTCGCTCGAGCAGGTGGCCGCGATCGCGCGCGACCATGGGCTGCTCGTGCTCGCCGACGGCAAGCGCGGGGACGTGCCCGTCACCGCCCGGGCATACGGTCAGGCGCTGGTGGGAGAGACGCCGGGCCCATTCGGCCCAGTGGCCGGTCTCGGCGCCGACGCCTTCACCGCGAACCCGTTGCTCGGCCGCGACGCGCTGGAGCCGCTCGTCGAGGGCGCAGCGGACGCCGGCGCCGCCTGCTTCGTACTCGTGCGCACCTCGAACGCGGGCGCCGCGGAGATCCAGGACGAGGGCGATCCGCCGCTCCACGAGCGCCTCGCGCGGCTCGTGGACGACCTGGGCCACGAGCGCCGCGGCGACTGCGGCCTCTCCGCGGTGGGGGCCGTGACGGGCGCCACGCGCCCCGAGCACCTCAGCCGCCTCCGAAAGCTGATGCCGCAAGCGATCTTCCTGCTCCCGGGGGTCGGCGCCCAGGGTGGGCGCGTGGAGGACCTCGGCCCGGCTTTCGCCCCACATCCCGCCGCCGGCCTCGTCACTGCCTCGCGCTCGATCGTGAACGCGCACGCCGAGCGCGGCGGCAACCCCGCCTCCGCCGCGGCGGAGGCCGCCGAGGAGCTCCGCGCGGCCGCCTGGGCGCTCTGACCGGATCCGCCCAACCGGCCCCGGCCGGTCCTGTGGCTCCTATCCTGAGTGGTGCCGCGGAAGGGGCATGGCACGATGCATGCGCAAGGACGACCTAGCTTGGCCCGACTGCTGGCGCCCCTGGCGCTGATCGTCTCCACCGTGGCGGTGCTCGCGATCGTGCTCGGCTCGGGTGCCGTGGACGGCGACGACAACGGAACGGAGACGGCCCGCCCGCGCGACCGTCCCGCTGACACGCAGGGCACCACCACCCGTGATCGGCAGCGGCAGCGCACCCGCGCCACGTACACCATCAAGGCGAACGACACCCTCAGCGGCATCGCCGAGGCGAACGGCACCACCGTCGAGCGGCTCCAGGAGCTGAACCCGGACCTCGACCCGCAGGGCCTCGTAGCCGGGCAGAAGATCAAGCTGCGGGAGTGAGCCTGCTCAGCCGAACGCTCCTCGCCACGTCGATGGCGTCGCTCGCGCTGGCCGCGCCCGCCACCGCCCAGGCGCCGCCCGCCGCCCCGACCGCGGACGCCGCGATCGTGGTCGACGGCCGCGACGGCACGGTCATGTTCGCTCGCAAGCCCGATGCGGAGCGCTCGATAGCGAGCACCACAAAGCTGATGACCGCCCTGCTGGCCCTGGAGCAGGCCGAGCTCGACGAGGTCTTCACGGCGCCTGCCTACAGCGCCGCTCCGGCCGAGTCGCGGATCAATCTGCGCGAGGGCGAACGGATGACCGTGGAGGACCTGCTCGAGGCGCTGCTGCTCGAGAGCGCGAACGACGCGGCGGTGTCGCTCGCGGAGAACCTCTCGGGCTCGCGCGAGGCGTTCGTCGAGGAGATGAACGACCGCGCCGAGGAGCTCGGGCTCGAGCACACCAGCTACGCGAACCCGATCGGGCTCGACGAGCCGGGCAACTACTCGAGCGCCCGCGACCTCGCGACGCTCACCGCGATCCTGCTCCGGAACCGCGAGTTCGCGCGGATCGTGGACATGCCGCAGGCCGAGCTCGAGTCCGGTACGCGACCGCGAGTGGTGGCGAACCGGAATGACCTGATCGCCGAGTACCCCTGGGTCAGCGGCGTGAAGACCGGCTACACGCTCAACGCCGGGAACGTGCTGGTGGGAGCTGCCGAGCGCGGCCGCCGGGCGCGCGTGATCAGCGTCGTCCTGGGCGAGCCGAGCGAGGTCACCCGCAACTCGGACACACTCGAGCTCCTGCGCTGGGGCCTGGAGCGCTTCAGCCGCGTGCGGGTGCTCGACCCGGACCGCGCGCTCGCCCGTGCGGACATCGAGTACCGCGACGAGCGCGTGCGGCTGGTGCCGCGCCGCGGAGTCGTTCTCACGGTGCGCGACGGCCAGCGCCTGCGCCGGCGCGTGGACGCGCCCGACGAGGTGGAGGGGCCGATCGCGGCGGGGCAGCGGATCGGCACGGTGACCGTCCTGGTCGACGGGCGCCCGATCCGGCGCGTGGCGCTGGTCACAGCGGCCGAGGTCCCCGGGGCGGGGACAATGCGCATACTCCTATCGGTTCTGGGGGTCCCCTTGACCTTGCTGATTGCCCTCGCCATCCTCGCGCTCGCCGTCCTTGCCATCCTCCGCCTGACCCGGCTTCGGATCCGGATCGTCAAGTGATCGTCACAGTCACCCTCAACGCCGCCATCGACAAGACCCTCGCCGTGCCGAACTTCCGGCTCGGCCAGCGCCACCGTGCCGTGGAGCAGACAGCGATGGCGGGCGGCAAGGGCGTGAACGTGGCGCGGGCGCTGCGCAACCTGGGCCAGCCGGTGATCGCCACAGGCATCGCCGGAGGGCCGACCGGGACGCGGATCGTCGAACACCTCACCGAGGAGGGCATCCTCAACGACTTCGTGCGCATCCGCGAGGAGTCGCGCACCTCGACCGCCGTCGTGGACCCCACGAGTGGCGAGCAGACCGAGATCAACGAGCACGGCCCGCACGTCACGGACGCCGAGCTCGAGCTGTTCGTCGACAAGCTCCTCTACCTGGCGAAGGGCGCGGCCGTGTGCGTGGTGTCCGGCAGCCTGCCGCGCGGGGTGGAGCCCGGCCTGTACGGGCGCCTGATCGAGGAGATGAAGCGCCTGGGCGTGCTCACGGTGCTCGATTCCGAGGGCGAGCCGATGAACATCGCCGCCCGCAAGGGGCCGGACATCGTGACGCCGAACGAGCTGGAGGCGGAGGGCCTCGTGGGGCACGAGTTCTCCGACGAGGAGGACAGGCGCACCGCGGTCGGCGAGATGGTGGAGCTCGGCGCGCGCGAGGCGATCATGACGCTAGCCGACGGCTGCCTCGCGATGCTGGTCGAGGGCGGCGAGCGGCGGCTCTTCCGGGCCACTCTGGAGCCGCTCGAGCCGGTCTCCTCGGTGGGCTCCGGGGACGCCTTCCTGGCCGGTTTCGTGGCCGCCCGCTACGGCGAGCGCGACATCGACGACTGCCTGCGCTTCGCCGTCGCCTGCGGGGCGGAGTCCACCCAGCACTTCGGCGCGGGGCGGGTCGAGCAGCGCGAGGTGGAGCGCCTCGCTCCGGACGTCCGGGTGGAGCAGCTGGAAACCCCGGAAGTTGCGGTGGGATGACGTTGGTAGGCTCGCGGTTCGTCCGCTGTCGAACCTAGGATCCTCCAATGGAAGTTGAGATTGGCCGCGGCAAGAAGGGCCGCCGCGCTTATGGCTTCGATGACATCGCGATAGTGCCCTCCCGGCGCACGAGGGATCCTGATGACATCGACATCACCTCGATGATCGGGCCCTACCGGCTCGAGCTCCCGCTGCTGGCGTCGGCGATGGACGGCGTGGTCTCGCCCGAGACCGCCGGCATCCTCGGCAAGCTCGGCGGGCTCGCGGTGCTGAACCTCGAGGGGATCTGGACGCGCTACGAGGACGCGGACGAGCAGCTCGAGCGGATCGCCCAGCAGCCGAAGGAGCTGGCCACCACCGAGATGCAGCGGATCTACTCCGAGCCGATCAAGCCGGAGCTGATCGGGCAGCGGGTCCGGGAGATCAAGGAGCAGGGCGTTGTCGCGGCCGCGTCGTTGACGCCGCAGCGCGTGGGGCGCTACTACGAGGCGGCTCTCGAGGCCGGGCTCGACATCCTGGTCATCCAGGGCACCGTGGTCTCCGCCGAGCACGTGTCGGCGAACACCGAGCCCCTCAACCTCAAGGAATTCATCCGCGAGATGCCGGTGCCGGTGATCGTGGGCGGGTGCGCGTCGTACGCCACCGGGCTGCACCTGATGCGCACCGGTGCCGAGGCCGTGCTGGTGGGCGTGGGCCCGGGCGCAGCGTGCACGACCCGCGGCGTGCTCGGGATCGGCGTGCCGCAGGCGACCGCGATCGCGGACGTTGCGGCCGCGCGCTCGCAGCACATGCTCGAGACCGGTGAGTACGTGAAGGTGATCGCCGACGGCGGGATGCGGAACGGAGGAGACGTGTCCAAGGCGTTCGCCTGCGGCGCCGACGCCGTGATGATCGGCTCCCCGCTGGCGCGCGCCTACGAGGCGCCAGGCCGCGGCTACCACTGGGGCATGGCCACCTTCCACCCGTCGCTCCCGCGCGGCGCGCGCGTGAAGACCACCCAGAACGGGACGCTCGAGCAGATCCTGCTCGGCCCGGCCCACGAGAACGACGGCACCTTCAACCTGATGGGTTCGCTGCGGACCTCGATGGCCACGTGTGGCTACGAGGACATCGCGGCGTTCCACAAGGCCGAGGTGATGGTCGCGCCGGCGCTCCAGTCGGAGGGCAAGCAGCTCCAGCAGGAGCAGGGCATCGGGATGGGGGCCACCGCAGCCGCGGTCCCGCACCCTGAGGCAAACGGCGTCTCGACGACGCCCGACCACGTTCTCGTCGGGGAGTGAGCACGTCCGAGGCGACACGCGAGGCGGCCTCAGGGCCGCTCGCGGCTGCGACCGATGAAGTGCTCGTGCTGGACTTCGGGGGCCAGTACTCCCAGCTGATCGCGCGGCGCGTGCGCGAGTGTGGCGTGTTCGCCGAGCTCCTGCCGCACCACGTCCCGCTGGAGGACATCGAGCGGCGTCGGCCGAAGGCGCTGATCCTGTCGGGCGGGCCGGCGTCGGTGTACGCGGAGGGCGCGCCGAAGCTCCGGAAGGAGCTGCTGGAGCTCGGGATCCCGGTGCTCGGGATCTGTTACGGCATGCAGGCGATGGTGTTGGAGCTGGGCGGACGCGTGGAGGGCGCCGAGGTGGGCGAGTTCGGGCGATCGCAGCTGACGGTGGGGTCGCACGGGCGGCTGCTCGCGGAGACGCCGGCGGAGCAGTCGTGCTGGATGTCGCACCGCGACACGGTGTACGAGCCGCCCGAGGGCTTCACCGCGCTTGCTTCCTCGACGGAGTCGCCCGTGGCGGCGATCGAGGATGTGAACCGAGGGCTGTACGGAATCCAGTTCCACCCCGAGGTGGTCCACACGCCGTATGGCACGACGATCCTGGAAACGTTCCTACGCGACATCGCCGGATGCGACATGGCGTGGAGCGCCGCGTCCGTGATCGAGGAGCAGGTGGCGCGGATCCGCGAGCAGGTCGGGGAGGGGAAGGTGATCTGCGGGCTGTCGGGTGGAGTCGACTCGTCGGTGGCCGCGCTGCTGACGTATCGAGCCGTGGGCGACCAGCTGACCTGCGTGTTCGTGGACCACGGGCTGATGCGGAAGAACGAGGGCAACCAGGTGGTGGCCGCCTTCCGCGACCAGTTCAAGGTGCCGCTGATCGCCGTCGACGCCGAGACGCGCTTCCTGGACCGGTTGGCGGGCGTCTCCGATCCCGAGACGAAGCGGAAGATCATCGGCGAAGAGTTCATCCGAGTCTTCGAGGCCGAAGCGGAGAAGCTGGGCAATCCGAAGTACCTGGTGCAGGGAACGTTGTACTCCGACGTGATCGAGTCCGGCGGCGGAACCGGCGCGGCGACGATCAAGTCCCACCACAACGTGGGCGGCCTGCCCGAGGATCTCGAGTTCGAGCTGGTCGAGCCGTTGCGAATGCTCTTCAAGGACGAGGTGCGGCAGGTGGGCGCCGAGCTGGGAATGAGCGACCGCCTGGTGTGGCGCCAGCCGTTCCCAGGGCCCGGCCTGGCGATTCGCGTGGTGAGCGGCGAGGTCACAAAGGAACGCCTGGAGATCCTGCGCGACGCCGACGCGATCCTGCAGGACGAGATCCGAAGCGCCGGCCTCTACCGCGAGCTGTGGCAGTCGTTCTGCGTCCTCCCAGCCGACTTACGGTCGGTGGGCGTCCAGGGCGACGAACGAACCTATGGCTACGTCGTAGTAATCCGCGCGGTCACCAGCGATGACGCAATGACAGCCGACTGGGCCCGGCTGCCCTACGACCTCCTGGAGAAGATCGCCTCCCGCATGATCAACGAGATCAAGCAGGTGAACCGGGTGACGCTGGACATCACGTCCAAACCACCCGGCACGATCGAGTGGGAGTAGCCCGCCGCGGGCTCACGCCTGCGCCGCGATCGGAGGGCCGACGACTGTGACCTCGGGGATCGGCTGCAACGCCCACTGAGGCGGCTTGAGTCCGGCCGCCTCGGCGGCGAGGCGCGCCCAGTGGCGCTCGAAGCCCGCGGGCGTGCAGACGAGCAGGTAGCGCGCGGGGGCCTCCCCGTGGTTGGCCAGGGTGTGGGCTACATTGCGCGCGGCGAAGGAGAGCTCGCCCGCGCACTTGGCGACGAGGGCCTCGTCGATTTGGAAAATCAGCTCCCCCTCAAGCACGCAGGAGGCCTCGTCGAAGTCGTGCGTGTGCAGCGGTGGGCCGGCGCTGTGCGGCGGGACCACGATTTCGGTCACGGACACGTGGCCGCCGGTCTCCTCGCTGCGCAGCAGCACTTTGGTGGTGAGGTTCGGCCCGGATGGCATGGTTGGAGGTCCTTTCAGGTCCGGGTTCGATGGACAGGTGCTCAGGCGCCGACGGGCTGGAAGAGCTCGATCGGGTTGCCGGACGGGTCCTCGAGCAGCACCTGGCTGCCGCCCCGCCCCGTGACGACGTCATTACGGAAGCTGGCTCCGCGCTCGCGCAGCGACTCAACCTCGCGCTCGAGGTTCGAGACCTCGATCTGGATGCGATTCCAGCCCCCGGGCTTCGGACGACGGCCATCGGCCATCGGCTGTCCCGCGCCGCCCGCGCCGGGCTGATTGAGGAGCAGCCGCAGGTCGCCTCGCGACAGGATTGCAAAGCCCGGTTGGGGCCTCATCTCGACATCGAAGCCGAGCAGCTCGCCGTAGAAGTCAACCGCGGCGTCAACGTCATCGGTGATGTAGCGAACGCTGACTGTGCTCATTGCCTCACTTCTCCTCCCTAATATGTCCTTGACACAACTGTTTATAACATAAACAGTTGTGCAACGCTACGATAGTAGTGTGCCTGGAGATGCCGAGAGCATGCAGGCCTCCCCGGCGCAGGGGCTGAGCCGCCGTGCCGGCTTTCTCCTGGTACAGCTGGGCACGCACGCGCATCGGAGCTTTGCGGAGCGCCTAGACCGACTCGAGCTCCATCCCCGGCACTTCGGAATGCTCAGCCACCTCGCCGCTTCCGAGGGCCAGTCCCAACAGGCCCTCAGCACTGCACTTCGGATCCACCGCAGCGCCGTGGTCGCGCTCGTCGACGACCTCGAGAAGCGCGGGCTCGCCGAGCGGCGTCGCGATCCTGTCGACCGGCGAGCGTACAGGCTCTACCTAACGCCGCCGGGGCGCGAGCTGCTGGCAGACCTCGAACGAATAGCCGAGGAGCACGAGGCCGAGTTGTTGGCTGCCCTCGACGCGTCGGAGCGCTCGCAGCTCATCTCGCTTCTGCAGGGCGTTGCCGAGTCGCAAGGCCTCGCAGCGGGCGTTCACCCGAACCTCGAGCCACGAGAAGGCGGTGCGGCAGCGTCGGCGTCCTAGCCCGCTCGGCGCTTGAAGACCAGCACGTGGCCGTCCTTTTCGCGGTGCAGGTTCTGGTCGCGGAAGACGGTTGCCAGTTCGAAGCCTTCGGCCCCAAGGCGGTTCAGTTCGGCTTCGAACTCCTCGCGGTCGAGCTCGTCGCTCTTCCGGCCCATGAAGCCGTGGGTGATCACGGTTGTTGTGTAGTCCCAGGTGGTCATGTGCGCACGCTAGTCGTTAAAGCGCTCGGGGTCGAAGGGGGAGAGATCCAGCTCGGGCGTCTCGCCTGTGATCACCTGGGCCAGCAGGCGGCCCGTTATCGGGCCGAGTTGGATCCCGGCTCCTTCGTGGCCGGTACCGATCCAGAGGCCGGGCCTTGTGCGTGAGGGACCGATTGCGGGCCGGCCGTCTGGAAGCCAGGGGCGGAAGCCGACCCAGGTCGAGTCGCGCGGGAGGTCGGCCAGGGCAGGGACCAGCTTTGCCGCTCGGGCTTGGACGTCCTGAGCGAGCGAGTCGTCCACGGCTGGGTCGAACCCGCAGCGCTCGCGCGTCGATCCGACGATTACGTGGCCGTCCCAGGTTGTCTCGACGACGGTCGAGATGTGGCGGTGGGCGGCTGTGCTCGTCACTGAGGCCAGATAGCTGCCGTCCACGATCTTTCGGCGGAGGAAGGTTGGGTCGGGGTCGGGCAGGCGCAGTCGGGTCAGTTGGCCTTTTCGCGGTTCGACGGGCAGGCCCAGGCCCGCGGTTGCTGCTAGCGGTGCTGACCACGGGCCGGCGGTCAGCACGGTGTGTTCGGCGGCGAGGAGGGTGCCGTCTGCCAGGTGTACGCCCTCGCCTGGTTCGAGGGTGCTCACTTCAGTGCCCGGGCGTATCTCGGCTCCGTGGTCCTCGCTCCATGCCGCGAGCGCCTGGGCGATGGCGCGCGGATCGCACTGGAGGTCGTCCGGCACGTAGAGGGCGCCGCGAATTTCGCCGGTTAGGTTCGGCTCCAGTTCGCGCACTTCGTCCGGCGAGAGGAGCGTGGCGTTCACGCCGGCCGCGAGCAGTCGCTCCGCGCGGGCTGGCTCGCCGGCCCACGTCGCCGCGTCCGGGTGCACGATCAGTGCTCCCTTGCGGCGGATTCGGGCCCGTTCGCCGACGAGCTCTTCGATTTCCTCGAACAGCGGCATTCCGGCTACGGCCAGGTCCAGTTCCGGACCCTCGTCCTTGTCGGAGCACAGCGCGTTGCCCTCTCCCAGGCCCGTTGTTCCGCTGCTCACCTCGGCGCGGTCGACCAGCGTCACGGCTACGCCGCGCTTCGTCAGCTCGTACGTCGTCGCGCAGCCGACGATTCCGGCGCCGACTACGACGACCCTCACGCCAGGCGGAAGCCGGCTGGGAAGGGGTCGGTCGGGTCCAGCAGGTACTGGCCGATTCCGGTGATCCAGGCGCGGCCGGTGATCTCGGGCACGATCGCCGGCTTGCCGGCGACAGTCATCTCCTCCACCGCGCGCCCGGTGAAGCGCGTTCCGATGAGCGACTCGTTCACGAACTCGTCGCCGACCTTCAGCTCGCCGAGCGCGTGCAGCTGCGCGAGGCGCGCCGAGGTTCCAGTCCCGCACGGCGAGCGGTCCAGCCAGCCCGGGTGGATCGAGGTTGCCGCCTTCGCGTCGGCGCCGTTCGTCCCCGGCTCGTGGAAGACCACGTGGCGGCACCCGCGGATCCGCTCGTCCTCCGGGTGCACCGGCTCGTTCGACGCGTTGATCGCGGCCATGATCTCCAGCCCGTTGTCGATCAGCGTCTGCGCTTCCTCGGCCTCCGGCCGCAGGCCCACGCTCGCCGCGTCCACGAGCGCGTAGAAATTCCCGCCGTAGGCCATGTCGTACGTGACCGGCCCGAGCCCCGGGACCTGCACCACGGCGCCCTGCTCGTGCAGGAACGACGGCACGTTCAAGAGCGACACCGCCGTCGCCCGCCCGTCCTCCACCGCCACGCGGGCCTCGATCAGGCCCGCCGGCGTGTCCAGCTTGATGACGGTTTCGGGCTCGACGACCTCGACCATCCCCGTCTCCACCAGCACCGTGGCGACGCCGATCGTGCCGTGCCCGCACATCGGCAGGCACCCGGACACCTCGATGTACAAGACGCCCCAGTCCGCATCGTCCCGCGTCGGCGGCTGGAGGATCGCCCCGGACATCGCCCCGTGCCCGCGCGGCTCCTGCATCAACAGCAGGCGCAGGTCGTCCCGCTCCTTCTCGAAGCGCAGCTTCCGCTCGAGCATCGTCTCGCCCGGCAGCTGGGGCACCCCGCCCGTGATCACGCGCGTGGGCATCCCCTCGGTATGCGAGTCGACCGCGCTGAAGTAGCGAGCAGCCTTCACGCGGATACGCGCAGGCCGAGCGCGTCCACCGCCTCGCGCAGTGCCTGCTGCTGCTCCGCCCCGAGCGGCAGCCGCGGCGGGCGCGTGGGCCCGCCGACGAGCCCGACCGCGTCCATCGCGCCCTTGAAGTACTGGACGAGCCAGGGAGTCATGTCGAGCCGCCCGAGTGGCAGCAGCCGTTGGTAGAGCTCGCGCGCCTCGGAGAGCCGGCCCTCGTTCACCGCCTCGAACAGCTCGACGCACTCGCGCGGCGCCACATTGGCGACGCCGGACACCCACCCCGTGGAACCTGCCGCGAAGCCCTCGAGCGCCCAGTCGTCGCCGCCGACCAGGATCTCGAGGTCCGTCGAGCCGAGCAGCTCCGCGATCCGGCGCGCGTCCCCCGAGCACTCCTTCACGGCCACCACGGCCGGCACCGAGGCGGCGAGCTCCGCGATCGCCTCGGGCGCCAGGTCCTGTCCGGACGCCTCGGGGTTGTTGTAGGCCATCACCGGCAGCCCCGACGCCTCCGTTACCGCCGCGAAGTGCGCCGCCAGCTCCTCGGGCGTACCCCGGTACAGCACCGGCGGCAGGCACATCACCCCCTGCGCGCCCGCGGCCCGCGCCTGCTCGGCGTACCGGCGCGATGTCGCCGTGGACGTCGAGGAGACGCCCACGGTCACCGGCAGCCGCCCGTCGGCGACGCCGAGGACCGTGTCAATCACGAGCCCGCGCTCGTCATCCGACAGCGCGCCGGCTTCGCCCATCGTCCCGTTGACGACGAGCCCGTGGACCCCGCCATCGATCAGATGCGTGACGTTCGCGCGCAGCGCGTCCACGTCGATCGAGTCGTCCTCCGCGAACGGCACGACGACGGCAGGGATGATGCCGGGGAAAGTGGTCATGCGGGAATCATGACGCGGACCGTAAGCTCGCGACAATGGGAACGGACGCGGCCAGCCGGGCCCGAGCCTGGGTCCACGAGAACCAGGCGGCGATATGCGACGTCATCGAGCCGTGGGAGCACGGGACGGTCATCCGCGCGACGCGCTACCCCGACTACTGGGACTACAACCTCGTGCGCGTGGAGGAGGAGGCCGAGCTCAGCGCCGGCGAGCTGGTTCGCGTCGCGGATCGGGCTCTCAGCGGCCTGCCTCACAGGCGCGTCGGCTTCGAGGTCGAGTCGGCCGGGTGGGAGGCGATCCGGCCAGACCTCGAAGCACTCGGCTGGAAGGTCTCGCGCCTCGTCTGGATGCGTCACGACGGACCTGGTCCCCCCGCGCCGGGCGCGGACATCGAGCAGGTGGCCTACGACGCTGTGCGACACCTGCGCGTCGAGTGGTTCCTGGAGGACTTCCCCGACGTCGACCCGAAGGACTTCTTCGAGCAGGAGCGCGAGATCTCGATGGTCAGAAACGCCCAGGTTTTCGCGGCGTTCGAGGGCGGGGCTCCGGTGGGCTTCTCGCAGCTCGAGCGCGGGCGCGGGGCGGCCGAGGTGACGAGCGTGTTCGTGCTCCCGGATCACCGCGGCCGCGGTCTCGGAACAGCGTTGACACGCGCGGCGATCGAGACAGGCCTCGATGCTTCCGACCTATGGATCGTGGCCGACGACGAGGGCCGGCCGAAGGAGATCTACAGCCGCCTGGGCTTCCGCCCGGAGTGGAAGCTCCTCGACTGCCTACGCCTCCCGGGCAGGACGTAAGCTCGCATGACCACGGCCGACAACGTCGACAAGACCCGGGCCTTCATCGAGGCCTACAACCGGCGCGACTACGACGCCGCGGTCGCCGACTTCCACCCACAGGTCGAATGGGTGCTGCCGGCGCATCAGGACTTCGACTCTGCCGTTGGACCGCGGCAGATCATCCATTTCTGGGAGGGCCTCGACGACACCTTCGACGAGCTGCAGCTGCTCCCTCAGGAGTACGTCGACGCGGGCGACCGGGTGGCGGTCCGGCTGCGCCACTACGGGCGCGGCAAAGGCAGCGGCATCGAGCTCGACACCGAGCTCTACCACCAGGTGACGACCTTTGAGGACGGCACGATCGTCCGCCTCGAGTACGTGACCACCTGGGAGGAGGCGTTGGCGCTCGCAACAGGCAACTAACGTGAGCCGCATGGATACGGACGTGATCGTGGTCGGAGGCGGCAGCGCGGGCCTGCAGGCGGCGCTCACGCTCGGGCGGATGCGCTTCGACGTGGTGGTCGTCGACGCGGGGCAGCCGAGCAACGCACCTGCTCACGCGATCGGCGGCCTGCTCGGCGCACATGACGTGGCGCCGCTCGATCTTCTCGCCACGGGTCGCGCGCAGCTGGAGGAGCTCCCGTCGGTGCGTCTGATCGAGGGCGACGCCGCGCGCGTGGACGACGACCTCACGGTCACGCTCGCGGACGGCACGACGCTTGTGGGCCGAGCCGTCGTGCTCGCCACCGGGGGGCACTACGCGGTTCCGGAGGTCCCGGGCATGGCTGAGCTCTGGGGAACATCCGTGATCCACTGCCCGTTCTGCCACGGGTGGGAGTCCCGCGATGCGCGGATCGGTCTGCTCGCAGCCGGCGAGGAACATGCGGGTCACGTCCTTCCGATGTTGCAGCGCCTCTCCGCCGACGTCGAGCTCTTCGACGAGATTGCCGCCGTGCGTTCGGAGGACGGTGTGCTCCGGGCCGTCGCCCTCCCCGACGGTTCCGAGGTCCCCCGCGACGTCCTCTTCATCGCGGCGCCGCCCGCGCCACGGGACGAGGCGTTCGCCCATCTGCCGCTCGATCGCACGGACCAGGAGCTGGTGGCGATCGACAGCTTCGGCCGGACGTCGGTGGAGGGCGTGTACGCCGCCGGCGACCTCGTCGTGCCGGCGCCCGCCGTCGTGCAGGCGCTGGCGAGCGCCCAGCGCGCGGCCGTTGCCGTCACGCGCGACCTCCACGCCGCGGTCGTCAGCTGACGGACCCCACGCGCGTACGCGCGTGACGCACCTCACAGTGGCCTCCATCGCCCGGCGAGACAGTACGGCCATGGAGATCCTCATCTTTTGCGTCGTCATGTTCGTCGGGGTCGTCTACGGCTACTACACCGTCCAGGGGAGTGGGATCGCCGAGCATCCCTACCGCGATGTGTACGGCGGCGCGCCGGGCGCCTTCGCGCCGGCCAACGTGTCCGGCCGTGACGAGTCCGCGCTGATAGCGAACTGGTCGCGCGGCACGCGCTGACCGTCTGGCCCGCGCCAGTGGACGCGGCCTACTCGCGGACGGTCTGGACCGGCACCTCGTAGAACTCGACGGACGTCCGCCGCTCGGTCGCTCCGGGGTTCATGGCGTTGAGTGCCTCGTCGCCGCGGCGCATCGCGTCCTCGCTCTCGAAGATCGTGACGCCGAGCCCCTTCCCGGTGTCGCGGTTGACGAGCATCATCATCTTCGCCCCCTCGAGACCCTCGGGCGTCTCGCCGGACTCGACTTCCGAGCGGACGAGCTCGATGGCATCGTCGATCCTCTGCGGGTCGCTCTCGAATGTCGCGATGCGTGCGTACATGTCGCCTCCTGGCCGGGTTCGGAAGCGTGATATTCGCACCTATCGGCCGAGCGTTCGCTCGAGCTCGCGGGCTCGCTGCCGCACGCCGCTCAGCAGCTCGCGCACCTCGGTGAGCCCGGCCCGGAGCTCGACGTCACCCACCTCCGTCGGCAGCTCCGAGTCCTGCAGCTCGGACAGCGTCGCGTCGGCCTCGGCCACCGCGCTCACGGCGTTGTCGATGAAACCCTTGGCGCCGGTGGAGGGGATGCCGGGCAACGCCGTGGCAAAAGTGCCGGCGCCCACGCCGTGGCGCTCCGCGAACCGCGTGTATGTGCCCTTCGCCCGGCCGTAGGCCCTCTGGACCGGGCCGAACAGTTCCTCCTCGAGCCTGTCCGCGTTGTGCTCGTCGAGCTGCTCGTAGGCTGCGCCGAGCGCCGCCAGCGCAACCGCGATTCGTTCAATCGCCTCGGCGAGGGCGTCGAGCAGCTCCTGGCGACCTTCGGCGGCGGTGTAGGCCATGCGGGCGAGCCTAGTGGCGCGGCGCGTGAGAGGATCGCGGCGGTTTGGAGCTCGGCGTCCACCTGCCGCTCATGGAGTTCGGCGACGAGGGACAGTCGCTCGCGCGTATCACGCGCACGGTCGACGCCGCGCGGGAGTGCGGCCTGGCGGCGATCGCGGCGAACGACCACTTCCTGTTCTCGACCCCGTGGCTCGACGGCCCCACCGCGCTCGCCGCCGTGCTCGAGCGATCCGGCTCGATGGACCTCGCGACGACGATCGCACTCGTCTCCCTCCGCGGGCCGGTGGCGCTCGCCAAGACGCTCGCCGCGCTCGACCTGCTGTCCGGCGGCCGCGTGATCGCCGGGGTCGGCCCTGGGTCGTCGGAGCGCGACTACGAGGCTGTCGGCATCCCCTACGAGGACCGCTGGACGCGCTTCGAGGACGCCGTCGTCGAGCTCCGCGCCCTCCTTGGCGACGACTCGCCGCTCGAGCCGCGTCCGCGCCGGCGCCTCCCGATCTGGATCGGCAGCTGGGGCTCGCCGGCCGGGCTACGCCGTGTCGCCCGGCTCGCGGACGGCTGGCTGGCGTCCGCCTACAACACGACGCCGGAGGCGTTCGGGGCCGCACGGGCAACGCTGCCGGACGGGCTCCCGAACGCGCTGGTCACGATGTGGACCTGGGTCACCGAGGACGCACGCGACGCCGAGCGCATCCTGCGCGATGTGCTGGCCCCGCTGCTAAAACGAGACCCGGACGTCTTGCGCGACCAGCTCTGCGTCGGGCCGGCGGAGCGCTGTGCCGAGCTGCTCGCTCGCTTCGCGGAGGCCGGCTGCGAGCGCGTACACCTGTGGCCGCTCGGCGACGAGCCGCGCCAAATCGAGCTCGCCGCGAGCCGCGTGCTGCCCGCTGTGAACGGCTAGGGGGAGACCGCGACGCCCAGCGAGTCCGCGGTGAGGAACTTCGGCGCGCCCTCCTCGTAGAACTCGTCGACCTCCGTGATCGTGAAGCCGGCGGCGCTCAGCCGTTCGACGATCGGACGGGTCAGGTGGCAGCCGCCGAACACGCGCTTCTGGATCGGCTCGAGCCGGTGTTGCAGGCGACGCACCTTCTCGTCCGGGGCCAGGCCGTGCTCGACGAAATGGAGCTTGCCGCCGGGCTTCAGCACACGCCGCAGCTCGGCCAGCGCGGCGCCAAGGTCGGGGATGGTGCACATCGTCCATGTCGAAAGGGCGGCGTCGAAGCTGTCGTCCTCGAACGGGAGCGATTGGCCGTCCAGCCCCGACCGCTCCACCGGAATCGTCGTCGCGCCGAGGCGCCTCGCCGCGAGCTTCCAGCCGAGGTCGGCGGGCTCGACGGCGGCCACGCGCGTGACCTTCGGCGGGTAGAACGGCACGTTGAGCCCGGAGCCGAAGCCGATCTCCACCACCTCGCCCTCGAGGCCCTCGCAGACCCGCCCCCGCAGCGGAGCGGCGCCCTTCATGCCGCAAGCGGCATTGACGATCCGCGGAAGGACCTTGTCGCCGTAGAACCCGATGGGCAACCTTAACCGCCGCCCCCAGCGGGTGCTAGGCCGGGCGCAGCGCGAGCCGGACGACCACTCGCGTCGGCCGGGTCGGCTCTCCCAGCGTGAGGAAGTCGCGCACGAAACCGGCGTGGCCGCAGAAGCCGCAGCGCAGGTCATCGGCAGGCGACATCCCGCGCGGGCCCGGCAGGACGGGCGCGTCGCAGCCCGGGCACGCCAGCGTCCCGGTGGCCAGCTCCCAGCCGCCCACGTCGTCGCGCTTCTCGAAATGTCCGGGCACGCGCTCGATGGGCATCCCCAACGAGTGTAGGCTGGTGACGCGCTTACGCGGAGCTCAGTCGTAGGTGTTGATCACGCGCACGTTCAGGGCGATCACGATCACGCCGAGCACCGCCACCACGGCGAAGCCGGGCAGGATCGTTCCCCAGTCGAGATCCTCGAGCACGAGCGATCGCAGCGCCTCCATCACGTAGGTCACAGGATTCAGCGTCGCCGCGATCTCCATCGGCCGTGTGAGCAGGTCGCGCGGCACGAAGTTCGGCGTGAGGAACAGCAGCGGGAAGAAGACGAGGCCGGCCGAGTTGGTCGCCGCGGCGCTGCGCGTCTTCAGCGCGATGAGCTGCATGAAGCCCGTGAACACCACGGCCCAGAGGGCGGTCAGGCCCACCAGCAGCAGGAAGCCCACGAGGCCGCTCGCGATCGTGATGCCGAAGATCAGGCCGAGCACGACGATCGCGACCGCGATCAGCACGCCCTTTACCGCCTCGGCGATCAGCCGGCCTGCCACGATCGCCGTGCGGGACACCGGCGCCGCGCGCAGCTTGTCGAAGTAGCCGCCCTCGATCTCCTCGACGAGGAAGAGCGCGGCCGTCCCGAACGACGCCGCCAGGAGCAGCGAGCTCGGCAGCTGGAACGCGCCGTAGCCCTGCCCGTTCAGGAAGTCGGTGGACGACGACGGGAAGATCTCCGCCGCCTGCCCGACGTTCACGGCGAGGAAGAACAGCGGGATGAACAATGTGGGGAGGAGCGCCTCCGGTGAGCGCGCTCCCTCGCGAAGCGCACGCTGCCCCAAGAGCCAGGCCTGACTCATGCCGCCACCTCCTGAACGTCGCCCGCGACCCGGCTGCGGCTGCGGCCGGTCGCGTCCATGAACACGTCGTCGAGGGTGGGCTCGTGGTCGAGGTCGAGCCGCTCGCGAAGGCCGGCCTTCAGCTCGGCCGGCCGTCCCTGGCGGACGATGCGGCCGTCGTCGATGATCGCGAGCCGGTCGCAGAGCTGGTCCGCCTCCTCGAGGTACTGCGTGGTGAGGAAGACCGTCGTCCCGCGCGCGTTGATGCGGCGCACCTCGTCCCAGACGGTGAGCCGGCTCACCGGGTCGAGGCCGGTGGTGGGCTCGTCGAGAAACAGCACATCCGGCTCGTGCACCAGCGCCGAGGCGAGGTCGAGCCGCCGCTTCATGCCGCCCGAGTAACCCTTGATGTGGCGGTCGGCCGCATCATCCAGCTCCACGAGCTGGAGCAGCTCGTCGGTGCGCTTCGCGGCGTCGGATGCCGAGAACCCGAACAGGCGGGCCTGTAGAACGAGCAGCTCGCGCCCGGTCTGGCGTGGGTCGAGCCCCGCCTCCTGGAGCGCCACGCCGATCCGGCGGCGCACGTCGTCGGGGTCGTCCGCCACGTCCACGCCCGCGACACGCGCGGAGCCCGACGTGATCGTGAGCAGGGTGGTGAGCATCTTCACGGTCGTGGACTTGCCGGCGCCGTTCGGCCCGAGGAAGCCGAAGACCTCGCCGGACTCGACCCTCAGGTCGACGCCGCGAACGGCCTCGATGTTGCCGTTCTTGCTGCTCGGGTAGTGCTTCACAAGTGCCGCGGCCTCAATCGCGGGCGCAATCTCATTCATGCCGGCTTAGACCTCTCACGTTCTCGAAAGTCATCGCTGGGCGACGCTAGCGACGCGTCGCCCAGCTTTCTTCTCGAAACGTGCTGGCTTCAGCGCAGGGATCCGGCGACCTCTTCGAGGAGGTCCAGGGCGTCCTGGAGCCCGTCCTCCATGCCCGAGTTTACGTGGGCGTCGCGGTGCTCCTTGGTCTCGTGCTGCACGAGGATCTCGAGCTTCGTGCGCCCGTCGGTTTCGCTCAGCGTCAGCGTGTTGAGCGACTCGGCGTCCGGGAAGCCCTCGAACACCTCGGTCGAGACGAGCCGCTCGTTCGGCACGATCTCGCGGTACTCGCCGTGGAAGGCGACCTCCATGTCGCCGCGGGCGACCATCACGTAGCGCCACTCCCCGCCCACACGCAGGTCGATCTCGCAGACGGTCATCTCGCCGCGCTTCGCGTGCCACCAGCGCCTCACGAGCTCGGGCGTCGTGTACGCCTTGTAGACCAGCTCCCGGGGTGCGTCGAACTCGCGCGTGATCAGGATCTGCTCGTCCGTCGGCAGGGTCACCACCGCCGAGCGGCTACCTGTCCGTGCCGCCATCTTCGTCCTCCTTGTCCTTGAGTTCTTCCAACATGATGTCCAGCTCGTCGAACCGGTCCGACCACGTGCGCTCGTAGTCCTTCACCCAGTCATGAATGGGCTTGAGCGCCTGGCCGTTGAGCCGGTAGAGCCGCTGGCGTCCTTCCTCACGCACGTCGACCGCCCCCACTTCGCGAAGCACGCGTAGGTGCTTCGACACCTGTGGCTGTGCGATTCCGAGCAGGCCGACCAGGTCGTTGACCGGCCGCTCGCCCTTCGCGAGCACGTCGAGAATCGCTCGCCTCCGGGGCTCGGCCACCGCGTTGAACGCGTCTGCCGTGGTCGCTGCTCGTGCCATACCGAGCATCATATACCCATATAGGAATATGTCAACCGGGTTATTGTGCGCCCATGAACGCGACTCAGGACTCAGAGCTCAAGGCCCGCCACCGCAAGATGTGGGCCTCGGGCGACTACCCGTCGATGGTCGAGACCTTCCTGCTGCCGCTGGGGCCGCGGCTGGTGGACGCGCTCGACATCGGACCCGACATGACCGTGCTCGACGTGGCCGCCGGCACCGGCAACGCGTCGATACCCGCCGCTCAGCGTGGTGCGAAGGTCACGGCGAGCGACCTCACCCCGGAGCTGTTCGACGCCGGCCGCCGCCGCGCGGAGGCCGAGGGCGTCGAGCTCGACTGGGTAGAGGCGGACGCCGAGAACCTGCCGTTCGGCGACGAGTCCTTCGACGTCGTCATGTCATCGATCGGCGTGATGTTCGCTCCGCACCACCAGCAGGCGGCCGACGAGCTCGTGCGCGTGTGCCGCCCGGGCGGCAAGATCGGCCTGCTCAGCTGGACGCCCGAGGGCATGATCGGCGGGCTCTTCAAGCTGATGGGCCCGTTCGCGCCGCCGCCCCCGCCCGGCGCGTCCCCGCCGCCGCTGTGGGGGAGCGAGGATCACGTGCACGAGCTGTTCGGCGACCGCGTGGAATTCCAGTCCTTCCAGCGCGACATGCTCGACATCGACGCGTTCGGGCACCCGCACGAGTACGCCGAGCACTTCAAGGACCGCTACGGGCCCACGATCGTCGCGCAGGCCAACGCCGAGAAAAACGGCCGCAAGGACGAGCTGGACGACGCGATGAGCGCGTTTACCGAGGAGTGGAACCGCGGCACCGAGGACGACGCGCGCTTCGAGCAGGAGTACCTGGTGGCCGTGGGCATCAGGCGCTGACGCTTCAGCGCTGCGTGAAGGCAAGCCGGCCGGCGAGCGCCACGAAGGCGCCGCCGAACACGCGCCGCATCCAGGTCAGGACGCGCGGGCGCGAGATCACGTGCTCCCTCACGGCCGCGGCGAACACGCCGTAGATCGCGAAGATCACGAACGTCACGAGCATGAAGACCGCGCTCAGCTCGACCATCCGGAGCGAGGCGTGCGCCTCCTCGGTGCTCACGAACTGCGGCAGAAACGCGAAGAAGAAGATCGTGAGCTTCGGGTTGAGCAGGTTGATCAAGACGCCCGAGACGATCACCTTGCGCGACGAGGGCGGCGCGCTCTCGTCCACGGTGAGCGGGCCCCTCTCCCTGATCGTGGTCCACGCCATGTAGAGCAGGTAGGCCACACCCAGGTACTTCAGCGTCTGGAAGGCGACCGCGCTGGTGTGCAGGAGCGCCGCCAGCCCGGTGATGGCGGCGAGCATGTGCGGCACGATCCCGAGCGTGCAGCCGAAGGCCGCGACGACGCTCGCGCTGGCACCGCGCGCGAGCCCGGCGGCGAGCGTGTAGAGCACGCCCGTGCCCGGCGTGGCGACTACGACCAGCGTGGTGAGCAGGAACTCAGTGCTGATGGCCGGGCATCGTCGCATCCTTCGCGATCTTGGCGGCGTCCTGCACCGCCGAGACCAGCGCGTGGATGGACGGGCGGGCCGCGTCGGTGGCGCGGGTGGCAGCGAAGATGACGCGGGTCACGGTGGCGGCCTCCATCTCGCGCAGCGCGATGCCGGGGTGGCGCTCCGGGAGCGCGAGCTCGGGCACCATCGCCACTGCCAGCCCGTTCGCCACCAGCGAGAGGCTGATGTTGGCGTCGTTCGTCCTGTGGCGGATGTCGGGATCGAAGCCGCCGTACTGCCGGCAGACGCGCTGCGTGACCTCCTCCCAGCCCATCGTGGGGTGGCCGCTCGTCCAGGCCTCGCTGGCCAGCTCGGCCAGCGGTGCGGAGCGGCGATGCTTCCGGGCGACCGCGTGGCGGGCGGGGAGAACGAGCAGCACGCGGTCGCTCAGGAGATCGAGCCGCTCCAGGCCCTCCGGCAGCCGCCGCGGCTGGTGGTGCCACTCGTCGCCGAGAACAAGATCCACGTCACCGAGCGCGAGCGCCGGAAGCGCCTCCTCGGGCTCCGACTCCACGAGCTCGCAGCGGAGGCGCGGGGCGTCGCGCGCGAGCGCCCGCATGGCGGGCAGCATGAGCCGCATGATCACCGACTGGAAGCCGGCGATGCGGGCGCGGCCGGTGACGGAGCCGGCCGCGGCGGCGAGATCCGCCTCCGCGAGCGCCGTTCGCTCGAGTAGAGCCTTGGCGTGCTGCACGAGCACGAGCGCCGGGTCCGTGAGCCGGACGCCGCGGCCCGCGCGCTCGAGCAGCGGCACGCCCGCCTCGCGCTCGAGGATGGCGAGCTGCTGGGAGATCGCGGACGGCGTGAACTGAAGTGCGTCGGCCACTGCGGCGATCGTGCCGCGCTCGTTCAGCTCGCGAAGAAGCCGGAGGCGGCGCAGGTCGAGCATCGTTTAGGAACGCTACTGCTTCCGGTCCAAGAATACGAATCGATAGTGACGCTTCTGCCGCCGAGGATGTCCGGAGTGCGCTCCTCCGGAACACTCATGTGCCTCGCCTCCGGCATCGGCTTCGGCGCCATGGCCGTGTTCGGCAAGCTGTCCTACGACGAGGGCGCGACGGTGGGCACGCTGCTGGTCGTCCGCTTCGGCCTGGCCGCCGTGCTGTTCTGGCTGCTGTTGGCCGCGCGCGGCGCGGTGGGCGAGGTGAGGACGCTCAGCAGGCGCGACCTCGGCCTCGCGCTGGCGCTCGGCGCGGCCGGCTACGCGCTACAGGCGGGCGGCTACTTCGCGGCGCTCGAGCGGATCGACGCCTCGCTGCTCGCGCTGATCCTCTACACGTACCCGGCAATGGTGGCGGGCGCTGCTCTGGCGATCGGGCGCGAGCGCCTCAACGGCCGCAAGGTCGCCGCGCTGCTGCTCGCCTCGAGCGGGCTGGTGCTGGTGCTCGCCGGCGCGGGGGCCGGCGCGCTGGACCCGCTCGGAGCGGCCCTCGGCCTCGGCGCGGCGATGATCTACACCACCTACATCCTGGTGAGCGAGCGGGTGGTTGCGCGCGTGCGCCCGCACGTGCTGTCCGCGATCGTCTGCACCGGCGCCACGGCGAGCCTGCTGGTGGGCACGACACTGCTCGGCGAGTTCCGGCCCGGCGACCTGACCGCGGCCGGGTGGGGCTGGCTGGCGTGCCTTGCGGTGATCTCCACGGTCGGCGCCGTGAGCCTGTTCTTCGCCGGGCTCGACCGCGTCGGCCCGACCGCGGCCTCGATCCTCTCGACGGTGGAGCCGGTCGTGACTGTGGTGCTG
>DASQTS010000275.1:0-4489 GCA_035641775.1 Thermoleophilaceae bacterium | reverse complement strand
CGCGACCACGCGCTCGACCCCGTACTTCTCGCGCGCGACCTGGGAGATCAGGATGTTGTCCTCGTCGTCGCCCGTCACGGCCACGACCAGGTCCGCGCGCTCGATCCCGGAGCGCTCGAGCACCCACAGCTCCGAGCCGTCCCCGTACATCGCGCTGTGCTCGAGCTCCTGCTCGACCACGCCGAAGCGGTGCGCGTCCGCCTCGATCACGGTCACCTCGTGCCGCTTGTTGATGAGCTCGCGCGCGAGGTTCCAGCCGACCTTCCCGGCTCCGACGATCACGACGTACATGTCTAGCCGGCGACTCCCTCGAAGCGGATCTGCCCGCGCACCGCCGCCTCGAGCAGTTCGATCGCCGTCTGGGTCGGGCAGACCGTCTGCAGGCCCTGCTCGGCGTACCAGCGAGCGCGCGCCGGGTCGAGTACCCGCACCACCACGCGCTCGACGTCGAAGCGGCGCTTCGCGATCTGGGCGATCACGAGGTTGGTGTTGTCGCCGTCCGTCGAGGCGACGAAGGCGTCGGCGTGCTCGATTCCAGCCGCGAGCAGGGCGTCGATCTCGAGCGCGGTGCCCTCGGTGAACTGGCCGCCGCGCTCCTCCCAGCTGTCGGATTGGCCCCGGTCGAGTAGCGCGATGGCCTCGGCGTCCTCGTCCAGGACGGAGACCTCGTGGCCCTCCAGCAGCATTGAATTTGCGATCGCGGACCCGACGCGCCCGCAGCCGACGATCAGAACGAACATATTGGTTCCACTCTAGGGCAGAACCCCCTCGCGAGTTCCCTCCTCGCCCGCCGGCGGGGCGGTCAGGATCACCTTGCACGGGGCCTTTTCGACGACGTAGCGCGTGGTCTCCCCCACGAAGCGGTCGCGGACCCGCCCGCGCCCGCCGAGGATGGCCCCGCCGCGCAGGCGGCTCGGCTCCTCCGCCCCCAGGACGATCGCCTCCACCCCGCGCCGGCGCGCCTCCGAGACGATGGCCTGCCCCACCGAGCGTCCGCGCACCATCGCCGTGGCCACCTCCACGCCGTCGTATTCCTCGCCCACTTCCTTCGCGCGCGCGAGGACGCGCTTCGCCTCCTGGACTCTGTCGTCCGGAACGCGCGCGTCGATCGGGAGCGACATGGGGATCTCGAACACGTACAGCGCCTCGAGCACCGCTCCGCCCTCGTCCTCTTCGCCGGCCGAGGTCGCCAGCCGCCCCGCCGTGCCGACGATCTCGTCGTCCAGCTCCTCGCCGAAGACCGGCACCAGGATGCTGCCGTACTCCGCCGCGGTGGCCTCCTGGAGCGCCTCGGCCGGAATGGTGAAGCGCTGGGTGAGCGACTTGCCCTGCCCGCGGCGGTAGGTCACGTACAGCGCGATCCCGGCCACCATCCAGGCGGTGCCGATGATCCGCCCTCCCTCGTGGAACGCGACCACGCTCGCCCATACGAGCACGGCCAGGCAGAAACCGAAGACCGCGGGCAGCGGGACACGCGCGCCCCGGATCGGGATCGACAGCGGCACGCGGAATGCGATCTCGCGGTCGCCCTCGCGGAAGCGGAGCACGATCACCGACAGGTGGGCCAGTGCGAAGGCGATCATCGAGCCGAACGCGAAGACGCCGGCCAGGAACTCGATGTCGCGTGGGGCGGCCAGCGCGAACGCCAGCAGCGCGGCGATCACGATCGCGATGTACGGAGTCCCGCGGCTGCCGTGGAGGCGACCCACGCCGCTCGGGATCTGGCGGTTGGTGGCGAGCGAGTAGGCCAGCCGGGCGAGGCCGAGCATCTGCCCGTTCAGCGCCACGAGCAGCATCGCCGCGGCCGTGACACCGACGGCATAGCGCCCGGCGTCAAGCAGGAAGCCCGGCTCGTAGGCGGACGGGATCGCGAGTACCGGCGCGTCGATGTAGCGCGTGCCCAGCCCGGTCCGCGTGTCGACGACCGGCGCGGCCATTAGGCCCGCGGCGGAAACGCACAGGAACACGAGCAGCGCGGCCGCGGCCGCGGCGAGCACCACCCGGCGCAGGCCGCGCCGCCCCACGCGCACCTCGCCCGCGAGGCCGGACGCGGCCTCCACACCGATTACGGCCGCGGTCGCGATGCCGATCGAGAAGATCAGGTCGGACCAGCGCGGCGCCGTGCCCAGGTCGATCGAGCTGGTGATCGCGCCCGGGTCCCAGTACTGAAGGAAGCCGACGAACGAAACGCCCAGCAGCACCGCGATGCTGATCAGCGACAGCCTCAGCACCGACCCGAGCCGATCGGCGGACAGGCCGCGAACGTTCTGCATCGCGACGAACACGAGCGCGGCGCCGGCTATGGCGAGCGGCAGGACGCCCTCGCCGAGCTCGTCCCAGAAGACGGTCAGGTACTCCGCGATCGCGATCGCGCCGATCGCCATGACGATGAGGTAGTCGAGGAGGATCGCCCAGCCGGCCACGAAGCTCCAGAACTCGTCGAAGGCGTACCGGGCGAAAGTCGACGCTCCGCCGCGCTCGATGTGCAGCGAGCTGCCCTCGACGTAGGTGGCCGTCGTGACGACGAAGAACACGCCGGCCAACAGGTAGACGAGCGGCGTGAGGCCGAGCGCGTCCTCCGCGACGACCCCGAGCGTGAAGAAGATCGCGGAGACGACCGCGCTCAGCATGATCGCGAACAGCGCGGGCTCCCCGAGCGTGCGCGCCACGAGCACTCGCGCCCGCTCGGAGCGTCGCCGTAGGCCCTCCGAGCTCTTGCGAAGGCCCTCGGAGCTCCGCCTCAGACCCTCGCGGGCGCGCCTCGAGGGAGCGTCGCGCCCCTCGTCGCCGGCGCGGCTCACGGCGTCGTCCCGCGGGCGAGCCAGAGCCGGCCCAGCCCGAGCACGACGAGCGCGACGCCGAAGACGAGCCCGACCGCGAGCGCGCCGCCCCCGCGCACGAGCGTCGAGACGATCATCGCGATCCCCAGCACCACGAGCAGGACGCTCAGAAAGCGGGTCGTGTGGGTGTACGCGCTTCTCACTCGGCCCGGTTCGAGGAGTCGATGATCACGCGGCACGGCCGCTCGGACAGCACGGTCTCCAGGGTACGGCCGAAGAGCGACGAGCCGGTCCGCCGCGGCGGCAGCGGGAGGACGACGGCGCGGGCGCGGATGTCCTTCGCCTCCTCCACCACCCTCCGCCCCGCCTGCCCGGGACGGACCTTTTCCCAGTGGCCGGTCACCCGCCTGCCACCGCGCACCCTCGCCGAGTCGACGATCGAGGACGCGCGCGCCTCCTGCTCGGGCATGTCGGCGTCGATGGGCGAGTTCGGCGGCACCGTGATCGTCACGAGGACGTGGACGCCGCGCCGCCGTCGCGCGGCCAGCCGCACGGCTGTGGAGACCGCCTCGGGCGAGTAGCGGCCGTCCTCGAAGGCGACGAGGACGGACTCGTACTCCACCTCGTGCTCCACGGCCGGCTTCGGGACGACGATGCGGTGCGTCTCCCAGACGTTCAGGCCGAGGCGGCGGCGGTAGTTCACGTACGTCGCCATCCCAATCGCGAGCCAGACGGAGCCCGCCACGAGCGTCTCGAGGTTCAGGACGCTCACGACGATGAACGAGATCCCGGTCCCGAGCGCGCCGAGCACCGACACCAGCGGGATCTCGTGGCCGCCGACCTTCACGTTCCACGGCGCGCGGTAGGGGCGCTCGCGCTCCGGCTCCTTGACGCGCAGGGCGATCACCGCCAGGTGCGCCATGGTGAAGCTGAGCATCGCGCCGAACGCGTAGACCGTGCCGAGGAACTCGGCCTGGCCGGGCAGCATCGTGAGGCACGCGATGCCGCCGAAGAGCAAGATCGCCACGTACGGCGTGCGGAAGCGGGGGTGCAGCTGCCGCACGGCCTCGGGCAGCTGGCGGTACTGGCCCATGGAGTAGCTGAGTCGCGACAGCCCGATCAGGCCCGCGTTGGTCGCGACCAGAAGGATCGTCGCCGCGAGGAGGCCCACGTAGAGCTCGGCCGCGTCCTGGAACACACCCAGCTCCATGCTGTTCACCACACCGAGGATCGGGTTGTCGGCGTAGCCGCCCTCGTCGGACGGCTCGGCGAGCTGCGTGGTGCCGTTCTCGACCGGCATGGCCGAGAGGGCGACGGCGGGCAGCGTGAGCGAGATCGTCATCACCGCGACCACGACCGCGCGCATCGCCCTCGGGATCGTCTCGCCGTAGTCGCGCGCCTCCTCGGCCATGTTCGAGATCGTGTCGATGCCCGTGAAGGCGACCATGCCGACCGGGATGGCGATCAGGAAATCCGCGACCGTCGGCGAGGTCCCGAAGTCGATGTTCTCGACCAGCGTCTCCGGCGAGAGCACGAGGATGAACCCGAGGATCACAAGCCCGACCTGCGTGGCGAAGTCCGCGAGGGCGAGGACGACGTTGAGGCTCGCCGCCTCCTTCACGCCCACGACGTTCACGACTGCGAGGAAGACGACCACCCCAATGCCGCAGATGATGTCCGCGGGCGATTCGACGAGGGGCTCCCAGACG
>DASQTS010000274.1:0-4012 GCA_035641775.1 Thermoleophilaceae bacterium | reverse complement strand
CACCTCCCCCGGCATCTCGGTGATCGACGTGCGCCGCGACCTGCGTCCAAAGCCCTTGCCCGGCCCGGGCGACCGCCTCAGCGCGGCCGGGCGCGTGCAGGTCGGCAGCTACGGCCAGCGCCAGATCGAGGCGGTGGCGGTAACGGTGGCGCGGTGAGCCAGGTCGTGACGATCGGCGTCTACGGGTTCTCGCTGGAGGCGTTTCTCGAGGCGCTGCGGCGCGCCGACGTGCGCGCGCTCCTGGACGTGCGTCAGCGGCGCGGTGTTCGCGGCGCCGAGTACTCGTGGGCGAACGCGAAGCGGCTCCAGGCGGCCCTGGCCGAGGCGGGGATCGCCTATGAGCACCACCCCGAGCTGGCGCCCACGACCGAGCTGCGGCAGCTCCAGTACACCGAGGACGACCGCCGAGGCGTGGGCAAGCGCTCACGCGCCGAGCTCGCGCCCCAGTACCGCGATCGCTACATCGGCGAGATCCTGGCCCAGGCCGACCTCGAGGCCCTCGTCGCCTCGCTCCCGAAGGCCGGCGCCGGCGCGCTGTTCTGCGTCGAGCGCGACCCGGAGGCATGCCACCGGTCGCTCGTGGCGGAGCGGCTCGAGGCGGAGCACGGCGTGGCCGTGACGCACCTTCGCCCCTAGGACGGGGCGGATCCCTCGATCGGCCAGCCCTCGCGCCTCCAGCGGGGCACGCCCCCGTCCACCACGTGGATGACGTCCTCCGCCCCGTAGCGCTTCAGCAGGCTCGCCGCCACGGCGGAGCGCTGGCCTGAGCCGCAGATGGTCGCGACGGGCTTCCCGGGGTCGATCTCGTCCGACAGCTCGTGGATGTCGTGGTACGGGCGGTGGATCGAGCCGGGGATGCGGCCGGCGTCCCACTCGCTCTGCGCGCGCACGTCCAGGACCTGGAGGCCGTCGCCGTCGGCGCTCCACCGCTCGTGCAGCTCCTGCACCGTCATGCGGTCGATGTGGCCGGTGTCGAGCCTGTCCTCGCGCCATGAGGTCATGCCGCCCGCCAGGTAGCCTGCGATGTTCCGTAGGCCCACCGCGCCGGCGAGGAAGGCCGCCTCCAGCGCATCCTCGTCGTCCCGGCCGACCAACACGAGCGGCTGCCCGGGCTCCGCGATCCAGGCGAGCTTCGAGCCGAACCCGGCGCGCCGAGCGGTGATGCTCACGGAGCCGGGGATGTGCGCCTCGTCGAACTGGAGCTCGGTGCGCACGTCCACCACGAGGCCGCCGTCGGCCTCGGCCTGTTGCACCTGGCGCGGCGTGAGCGGGTGCGCCTCTACCGTCTCCTTGACGAGCGGGCCGCGGTTGAGCGCGACGATGTTCTTGAAGTTGGGCGGCTGCGGGCCGAGGGTCGAGATGGCCCGCTCGACGAACCGCGCCTCGTCGCGGATGGAGAGCAGATCCTGGTGCTCGCGCTCGAAGCCGATCGTCGAGGAGACCTTCAGGTCCATCCCGGGCCCGCCGCAGAGGGAGCCGCCGAGGTGGCCGGGCCACACCTCGGTCGTGTCCGGGAGGCCCAGGAGCGTGTCGGTCAGCGACCGGTAGATGCCCCGCGCGCCCTCCTCCTTGTCCACGGCCAGGTCCGGGCGGGCGATGTCGCCGACGAACAGCGTGTCCCCGGTGAGGACCGCCCAGGGCTCGTCGCCGCGTTCGGTGTCCATCAGCGCGAACGCGGTGTGCTCGGGCCGATGGCCAGGGGTATGGAGCGCGCGCACTTTCAGCGAGCCGAGCTCGAGCTCCCAACCGTCGTCGAAGGGCTCGTGGTCGTACTCGGTCTCGGCAATCCGGTGGATGTGAATGATGGCCCCGGTCGCCGCCACGAGCCTTCCGTGCCCCGAGACGTGGTCCGCATGGTTGTGCGTCTCGAGGATGTGCTCGATCTTCACCCCGAGATAGCGCGCGAGCCGAAGGTACTCGTCGATGTCGAGCTTGGGGTCAACGACAGCGGCGACGCCCGCGCTCTCATCGCCGATGAGGTAGCTGGCGCAGCCGAGGTCGTCATGAATGAGCTGACGGAAGATCACGAGTCCGCTGCGGAGCGTACGCGTGCGAGGCGGCTACCGCTACCCGAGGTCGCGTGGGTCGACGGGCACGTCGACGGCATGCTCTTCGAGCGCCGGAAGCGGCGCGGTGTCGAGCGCACGCTCGCTCGTCGACGCCAAGACGACAAACGATGCAACGCCGTCCTCGTATGCGCGCAGCCAGTTGGCGACCGTGACGCACCAACGGTCACCCGGCGCCAGCCCCGGGAAGCCGTACTCCGGACGGGGAGTGCTCAGGTCGTTGCCGATGCTCTGCTGGTGATCGAGGAACTCCTCGGTGACCACCGCGCAGACCAGGTGCGTCCCGACCCCGTGCGGGTCCGGCCGGCAGCAGCCGTCTCGGAAGAATCCGGTCACGGGATCCCTGCCGCACGGCTCCAGCGGCCCGCCGAGCACGTTGCGCTCAGTCACCGCATCAGTATCGCGCCTGGGCGCTCAGCCGGGGCGCTTCCGCGCGGCGAGGTACTCCCCTCGGGCAACGGCCTCGACTGCGAGGCGGCCCGGCTTGAACGCCGCCGGCCGCTCCTTGCAGACCTGCGTCAGGGCGTAGTAGACGCTCCTCCCCGTCCGGTTGAGCGTCTCCCTGCGGCGAACTTCTCGGAGGGCGGGCTCCCGCGCGAGCTTGAACTCCGCCGCGATCACCAGCTTCGCGCTCCTGGGGTGGAGGTCCTGGCGCGCCAGATCTCCGCAGGTCAGCGCGTACGGGTTCCGCGCCACCTCTCGCGCGTGCTCAGGATCCGGCGTGCCTGGGATGCGCTGGTCCTCGTCGGCGCCGCAGCCCACGGCGACCGTGGCCAAGGCCACGGCGACTCCGCTCAGGTGCCGATTCCGCCGACCGATGAGCGCACTTCACCGACCAGGGTGTCGGTCGTCAAGTCCCCAGGCCGGGCTACTTGATCTGGTCGTAGACCTTGAACATCGGCAGGTACATCGCGATGACGATGAACCCGACGATGGTGCCGACGATCACGATCATGACCGGCTCGAGGATCGACGTGAGCGCCTTCACGGCGGCCTCGACCTGCTCCTCGTAGAAGTCCGCGATCTTGGTCATCATCGTCTCGAGGGCGCCGGTCTCCTCGCCGACCCCGATCATCTGCGTGACCATGACCGGGAATGCCTCGGGCACTTCCACCATCGGCGCGGTGAGCGAGCCGCCCTTCTTAACCGACTCGCGCACCTCGAACATCGCCTTCTCGATGACCTTGTTGCCGGACGTCTTGCCGGTGATGTCGATTGCCTCGAGCATCGGCACGCCGGCTGCCACGAGCCCCGAGAAGGTGCGCGAGAAGCGCGCGAGGGCGACCTTCTGCACGATGGACCCGATCTTCATCGGGAACTTCAGCTTCAGGCGGTCCCACTGCATCCGGCCGCGCTCCGTCCTCTTCCACTTCCGGAACAGGAAGACCGTCAGCGCGACCCCACCGAACAGGACGTAGAAGCGATCCGTGAACAGGTGGGAGAGCCAGACGGTGAACTTCGTGATTGCGGGCAGCTCGCCCCCGAAGTCCTCGAAGATCTTCTCGAACACCGGGACGAGGAACGCGACCAGTGCAAACAACACCACGAAGGCGAACCCGCCGATCATGGACGGGTAGATCATCGCGGCCTTGATCTGGCGTCGCAGCGCCGCGTCCTTCTCGAGCTGGGTCGCCACGCGGATGAGCGTGTTGTCCAGGATGCCGCCGGTCTCGCCGGCCTGCACCATGGCCACGTACAGGTCGTTGAAGATCTCCGGGTGCTTCCGGAGCGCATCCGAGAGCGCGAGGCCCGCCTCGACGTCCTTGCGGACCTCGATCCAGATCTCGCGCAGCTTGTCGTTCTCGGTCTGCTCCTCGATGATGTAGAGCGCGCGCAGGAGCGACATGCCCGAGTTCACCATCGTGGCGAGCTGGCGCGTCGCGATGACGAGTTCGTCGGCCTTGACGCGCCGGAACCGGGCGAGGATGTCGCCGGCGCTCGCCGGG
>DASQTS010000273.1:0-7331 GCA_035641775.1 Thermoleophilaceae bacterium | reverse complement strand
ACCTTCGGCGACGTGTTCGGGCTCGCGTTCGGGATCGAGGGCTTCTCGTTCTTCATGGAGGCGATCTTCATCGCGATCTACGTCTACGGCTGGGACCGCCTGCCGCCGCGCGTGCATCTCGCGGTCGGCGCGCCCGTGATCATCGCCGGCTTCACGGGCTCGTTCATGGTGATCGCCGTGAACGGTTGGATGAACCAGCCGAGCGGGTTCTCGATACGGAACGGCGAGGTGGTCGACGTCGAGCCGCTCACCGCCCTCTTCAACTCGAACCTCTGGCACGAATTGACGCACATGTACCTCGCCGGCTTCCTCGTTGCGGGCTTCCTCGTCGCCTCGGTGTATGCCGCCGGATGGCTGCGCGGGCGGCGCGACCGACGCCATCTGACCGGTCTCGTCGTGGCGCTGAGCTTTGCCGGCCTCGTTGCCCCCGCGCAGCTGCTCGTCGGCGACTGGGCCGCGCGGACGGTGGCCGAGCGCCAGCCGGTGAAGCTCGCGGCCTTCGAGGGGCTGGAGAGGACCGAGCGCCGCGCGCCGTTGGAGCTCGTGCCCGGGGTCGAGCTGCCGAGCGGCCTGTCGCTCCTCGCCTTCCACGATCCGGGCGCGAGAGTCCAGGGTCTCGACACCGTGCCGGAGGAGGACCAGCCGCCGTCCGGGATAGTGAAGCTGTCGTTCCGCCTCATGGTCGCGATCGGCACCGGTCTCGCGGCGCTCGGCGCGTGGTTCGTCTGGGCGTGGTGGTGGCGCCGGCGGCTGCCGAGGTCGGCCTGGTTCCACCGGGCGCTGCTCGCCGCGGGGCCGCTGTCGGTGGTCGCGCTCATCGCCGGCTGGGTCACGACCGAGGTCGGCCGGCAGCCCTGGGTCGTCTACGAGGTAATGCGGACCGAGGACGCCGTTACGGGTGCGGGCGGAATTCCGATCGGCTTCGCAGCGCTCAGCCTCGTTTATGCAGCTCTCGCGGGCATCGCTTACGTGATGCTGCGACGCCTCGCGCGTGCTCCGTTCGAGGCGGAGGCCTGATGCTTCCCGAGCTCGCCATCGTCCTCACGCTCATCGGCCTGACCGCCTACGTCGTGCTCGGTGGCGCGGACTTCGGCGCCGGTTTCTGGGACCTCACGGCAGGTGGGGCGGAGCGCGGAGCTCCTGTGAGGGCGATGGTCAAGCGCGGCATGTCGCCGGTATGGGAGGCGAACCACGTCTGGCTGATCTTCGTGCTCGTGATGTTGTGGACCGCCTTCCCGGAAGCGTTCGGCTCGATCACGTCCACGCTCTCGATTCCGCTGTTCCTCGCGGCGCTCGGCATCGTCCTCCGCGGCGGCGCGTTTGCGCTCAAGGGAGAGGCCGCGACGATTGCCGAGGCGCGCGCCCTCGGTGCAACGTTCGCGCTCTCGTCCGTGGCCGTGCCCTTCTTCCTCGGCGCGGCGGCAGGCGCAATCGCGGCCGGGAAGGTGCCGGTCGGCAACGCCGCGGGCGACGAGTGGTCGAGCTGGACCGGGCCCATCCCCCTCCTCGTCGGACTCGTCGCCGTCGCGACCGGCGCGCATCTCGCCGCCGTCTTCCTCGGCGCCGACTCGCACCGGGCAGGCAGGCCGGAGCTGGTGCGGGCATTCCGCACGCGCGCCCTCGGGTCCGGCGTGGTGGCCGGCGCGCTCGCGATCGCGGGGCTCGCGGTCGTGAAGTCGGAGGCACCGCGCCTGTACGACGGCCTGACCTCCGGCGCGGGGCTCGCGTGCGTAATCGCGTCCGCGGTGGCGGGCGTCACCACCCTCGCATTCGAGTGGCGCGAGCGGTTCGAGCTCGCGCGCTACACGGCGGCCGCGGCGGTCGGGGCGATCGTCGCGGGTTGGGGCTTCGCGCAGGAGCCGTACCTGCTGCCTCCGGAGCTCACGCTGGAGGAGGCCGCGGCGCCGGACGCGACACTGACGGCCCTGGTGGTAGCAGCGGTTGTGGGAATGGCGCTGCTTGTGCCGGCGCTAGCGTGGCTCTTCCGCCTTGCGCTCAGCGGGCGGCTGGCATACGAGGACGAGCCGCGCCCGTGACCCGGCTCGAGATGATCGCGATCGCGTGCTTCGTTCTGGGCGCGGGGCTCCTGTTCCCGTTCGAGAGCACGGTCACGATCCTGCTCGGGGTGCTGCTGCTGGTCGGGTTCGTGGTGTGCGGCGTGTTCGCGCTGGCAAGCCCCGAGCGGCTCAATCCGCCGACAGACAAGTAGTGGCGACGTATCGGCCGGTTCGATCCGAGCGCTCCAGCGGGAAGGCGAGCGTCCCGGTCACAGCCCAGAGGTCGGTGTGCCGGTCGCTCACGGCCCACCCGGGGGGCCAGCGGCTGATGTCCGCGTCCGACAGGGCGGCGATCAGCGCCTCGGCGACCGCCTCGGTGCCCCGCTCGCGTACCGGCCGCCGCTGCCGGAAGCGCACCACACAGTGATGTGACGGCACGATCTCGTGCACCTCCGGGTGGTCGATATGTGCAACGCGTTGCACAGGCAGCGAGAATAGGTGCATGGAGAGGGTCGTCATCAAGGTGCGCAACAACGGGCCCTACAAGGTGACGGGACCGGTAACGCTCATCGACGCGGACGGCAACGAGTACGAGCTTCCCGAGGGCGACGGCATCGTCCTGTGCCGCTGCGGAGCGTCAACGAACAAACCGTTCTGCGACAAAACGCACTCGAAGATCGGCTTCGAGGCCGCCGAGCGCGCGGTGAGGGAGGCGGGCTAGCGATGCAGCGATCCAGCACGCAGCAGGTGTTCATCGAGGCGCCGGTGGAGCGCGTCTGGGAGCTCCTGGGGGATCCGAAGCGGCACCCCGAGTGGTGGCCGGAGATGCTGGAGGTCGAATGCGCGGACCTGAAGGAGGGCTGTCGCTATCGCGGCGTCGTACAGGGGCCGTTCGGATCCGCCCCGCACGACCTCGTCGTGGACAGCCTCGATGACTGCAGGGAGGTCTCGATCTTCTGCGACGGCACCGGCGTTACGACCCGGTTCGTCCTCGCCCCCGCGCAGGGCGGCACGTTCGTCGAGGGCTGCTTCACGATCGAGCCGAACACGATCGGCATGAAGGTGCTCGGTGCAGTCGCCGGCCGGCGCTTCATGCACTCATGGCTGGAGAGTTCGCTCGACAACCTGAGAAGCGCAGCAGCGCCTCTGCCGTCGGCGTAGGGTCGAGCGTCAGCGTCGGCGGCTCGTGCTCCGCCACCCAACTCGCCACGATGCGGATCTCGTCGATCTCGTCCGCGGGGATCGCCGCTCGGCCCGGCGGGCGGGCGACGGCGGCGGCCGTGCGGTCGACCAGCTCGGACGCGCCCGGCAGGGGTCCCCAGTCCACCAGGCGGCCGGCGACGATCCAGAACGCGTCGAAGCGCTCCTTCACCGGGTGCCGCGCCAATACCAGGCGCGGTGTCGAGTGGGTCGCGCGCAGAACGCCGTCCAGCCGGTCGACCACCCACGCCAGCCGCTCCTTCCGGCGGAGCAGCGCCGCCGCGCGCTCGTACAGCTGATCCTGCGCCGCCTCGACCATCCGCCGGTCGAGCTCCTCTATCAACGCCTCGCCCGCTCCCGGCTCCTCGAAGTGTCCCAGGGCCAGATCGAGCTGCCGCCGGTAGGCGTTCGGGTCCAGGTCGCCCAGGCATGGCGATACGCACCGACCCATCTGCCCGTACGCCGACGGGTGCTCCCGGACCTTCAGAGTCCGTCCGCAGTGGCGCAGCCGGTAGAGCGACGTGAGCTGGTCCGCCAGCTCCGACGCCAGCGCGCGCGAGCCCAGCGGCCCGATGTTCACGGCGTGGCCGGCCGCCGGCTCGGCCGCGACCTCCAGCACCGGGTACGGGATGTCCAGGCGGCAGCGGAGGTAGCAGTACCGGTCCGTCCTCTTCAACGCCTTGTTCCCGGCGGGCCGCCACTGCTTGATGAGCCGGTTCTCCAACACGAGCGCGCCGAGCTCCGAGTTCGTCGGTCGGTAGTCCACGATCTCGGCGCGCTCGGTCCACCCCGCGGGTGCGCAGAAGTGCGCCCGCGCCCGTGAGCGCAGCGACACCGACTTCCCCACGTACAGCGGCTTCCCGCGCTCGTCGCGGAAGATGTACACGCCCGGGTCGTCCGGCAAGGTCGAGAGGTCGGGCCGCTGGTCGGGCGGGATGCGCTCGCCCGGCTCGGTCTTCCGCGCGCGGCGCCGCGAGCGAAGCAGGTCGACCGCGTCCCCGACCGTCACGGCGTTGGCGCACAGCCGCGGGAACAGCGCACAGAACACGCGCGCGCACGTGAGCGCATCAGGGAGAGCGCGATGGACCTCGTCGACCTCGATGCCCAGGGAGCCGGCGAGCGACGCCAGCCCTCGCTTCCGCACCAGCGGCGCGAGGCGGCGAGCGAGCGCGACCGTGCAAATGACCGGCGGCTTGGGCCAGTCGAGGCCCGCCCGCTCGAACGCCTGCCGGAGGACGCCCACGTCGAAGCGCGCGTTGTGCGCGAGCAGCACGCGCCCCTCGAGCAGCTCCGCGATCTCCGGCAGCACCTCCTCCGGCGGAGGCGCTCCGTCCACCATGCCCTGTGTAATGCCGGTGAAGCGCTGGATGCCGCGCGACAGCGGGCGCTCCACGCGGACGAGCGAGTCGTACGTCTCGTGGAGCTCACCGCCGCCGACGAGCACCGCGCCCACCTCCGTCATCTCGCAGAGGTCGCCGCCGTAGCCATTCGTCTCGGTGTCGAGCGCGACGAATTCGGCGGGGGCGAGCGGTGCGTCGAGCTTGGACACGAACCAGCCATCGAACCGCGCGCGCCGGACGGATGGGGCGAGTCCGTCCACGCGCGCGCTTAGCCTCGCCGGATGGCTCGCTCCGCAACCGTCTTCGCCTGCGCCTCGTGCGGCCACGAGAGCCCGAAGTGGCACGGGCGCTGCCCGGGCTGCGGGGAGTGGAACACCATGACCGAGGAGAAGCGGGCGTCGGCACCCGGTCGGGCTGCCACGCCCCGGGCATCGGGGCGCGCTCTCGCGCCGGTGCCGCTCGGTGAGGTCAAGGCTCCGAAGGTGGAGCGGCTGAAGACGGGAATCGGTGAGTTCGATCGTGTTCTGGGTGGCGGGTTGGTTCCCGGATCCCTGGTGCTGATCGGCGGTGCCCCGGGAATCGGGAAGTCCACGATCACTACGGCGGCTCTGGCGAACCTATCGGCGGCGGGTCAGAAGGTTCTGTACGTGTCAGGTGAGGAGTCGGCGGCGCAGGTGCGTCTCAGGGCAGAGAGGCTAGGACCCCACGCGCTCGGAGTGCCGATCGTCGCCGATACCGACTTGGAATCCGTGCTGGCCACCTTGGAGGTGGAAAGGCCGGATGTCTGCGTCGTCGATTCGGTGCAGGTCCTGTACGACCCGGCCCTCACGGGCGCGCCCGGATCGGTCTCCCAGGTGAGGGAGGTCGCCGGCCGCCTCATGCGCGTCGCGAAGGAGCGCGGCATCGCCACCCTGCTCGTCGGCCATGTGACCAAGGAGGGCTCGCTCGCCGGCCCGCGCGTGCTTGAGCACCTTGTCGACTGCGTCCTCTCCTTCGAGGGCGAGCGCGAGCGCACCTACCGCACGCTCCGTGCGCTGAAGAACCGCTTCGGCTCCACCAACGAGGTCGGCGTATTCGAGATGCACGAGGAGGGCCTCGTCGAGGTCGAGGACGCCTCTGCCCGCTTCGTGACCGAGGCCACGCGCGCCCCCGGCTCGGTCGTTCTCTGCGCTATGGAGGGCTCCCGCCCGCTGCTCGTGGAGGTGCAGGCGCTCGTCGCCCCCAGTGAGATCGTGCCGCCCCGGCGCATCGCCAACGGCGTGGACCGCAACCGGCTCGCGCTCGTGCTGGCGGTGCTCGCGAGACACGGCGGCGTGTCACTCGGCTCGGCCGACGTCTTCGTGTCCGTCGCCGGAGGCGTCCGCGTGGACGAGCCCGGCGCCGACCTCGCCATCGCGCTCGCGCTCGCGAGCGCCTCGAAGGGCGTCGCGCCGGCATCTGAGAAGCCGCTGGCCGCCTTTGGCGAGCTCGGCCTTACCGGCGAGCTCCGGCACGTCGGACACGCCGACCGCCGGCTCGCCGAGGCGCGCAAATTCGGCCTCAACCGGGTGGTATGCCCGTCAGGCCAAATCGAGACTCTCAGGCAGGCTCTCAGGACCCTGAAAAACGCCTCTGAAACAACCTCCAAGGCCGCCTAAATCCCTGCAAAGCACTGGCTCTGCCGCGAACGGGCGCAATTCCCGTAGAATTGGCCCAATGCCGTATGCCGGAGACGACGTTGCAGAGCTCGAGGCGCGGCAGGAACCGAGGCTCGTCCGAGCCCTGGAGATGGTGGCCCCAGGAACCGCTGTACGCGAGGGTCTCGACAACATCGTCCAGGGCGGAACCGGCGCCCTGATCTGCATCGGGGAGTCGGAGGAGCTCAGCTTCCTGCTGTCCGGTGGCGTGAAGCTCGAGGTGGACTACACGCCCGCGATGCTCTACCAGCTGGCCAAGATGGACGGCGGGATCATCCTCGCCGCCAACGGCACGAAGATGATGTGGGCGAACGTCCAGCTCATGCCGGACCCCACGATCCTCTCGCTCGAGACGGGCACCCGGCACCGCACCGCCGAGCGTGTCTCGAAGCAGACCGACGCGCTCGTCATAGCCATCAGCGCGAGCCGGAGCGTCGTCTCGCTCTACCTCGACGGCGCGAAGTACATCCTCGAGGACATCCCCGTCGTCCTCGCGAAGGCCAACCAGGCGCTCGCCACGCTAGACAAGTACCGCAGCCGCCTGGATCAGGTCTCCACGCGCCTCACCGCCCTCGAGTTCGAGGGCGGCGTCACGCTGCACGACGTGCTCACCGTGCTCCAGCGCGCCGAGCTCGTCACGCGCATGGCGGTCGAGATCGAGCGCTACATCGTCGAGCTGGGCGCCGAGGGACGCCTGATCGAGATGCAGCTGGAGGAGACGATGGTCGGCGTCGCCGCCGACAAGGCCGCCCTCGTGCGCGACTACATCGTCGAGGCCTCAGAAGAAGGATTCGCAATGGTCCTGGACTCGCTGGCGCGACTGCCGCACCAGGACCTCCTCGACTTCGGCCGTCTGGCCGAGCTTCTGGGCTACGACCGGAAGCTGAACACACTCGACCACCCCGCCTCGCCGCGCGGCTACCGCATCCTCGGACGAATCCCACGCCTTCCGAAGATGGTGGTTCAGTCGATCGTCAGCGAGTTCAACGGGCTGGACGAGATCCTGGCCGCCGCCGACCCGGAGCTGGAAGCCGTGGAGGGCGTGGGCGACATGCGTGCGAAGGACATCCGCGAGGGCCTTCGCCGCCTGCAGGAGATCAACCTCGTGGACCGTTATT
>DASQTS010000272.1:0-4994 GCA_035641775.1 Thermoleophilaceae bacterium | reverse complement strand
TCTCCGCGAGCTGAACGAGCGCGGCACTATCGCCGCGGTCGCCGACGCGCTCCAGTTCACGCCGTCGGCAATCTCCCAGCAGCTCGCCATCCTCGAGCGCGAGGCGGGCGTGCCGCTGCTCGAGCGCGCGGGCCGCGGCGTCCGGCTCACGGACCCGGCGCTCGTGCTCGTGCAGCACGCCGAGGCGCTGCTCGAGCGAACGGCGCTCGCCGAGGCCGATCTCGCCGCCGCGGCGGGCTCGGTCACCGGCCGCGCCCGCATCGCCGGCTTCCAGTCGGTGATCCTGCGGCTCATGCTCCCCGCCATGCGCGCGCTCGCCCGCGACGCCCCCGGCCTCCGCTGCGAGCTCTTGGAGTCGGAGCCCGAGGAGGCGCTGCCGGCGCTGGCGCTCGGCGACGTGGACCTCGTGCTCGGCGACGAGTGGCACCACCAGCCGCGACGGCTGCCGGAGGGCGTCGACCGGCTCGATCTCCTGAGCGACCGCGTGCTGCTCGTCCTCCCCGCCCGCCACGCGGTCGCCCGGAAGCACCGCCGTTCCGTGCCGCTCGCCGAACTCGCGGACGACCCGTGGACGAGCGGCCACCCCACGATGGGCTGGGAGGAGGTCACGCAGCGCGTCTGCCGGCAACACGGCGGCTTCGACCCCGACATCCGCCACAGGACTAACGACGCGAACATCAGCCTCTCGCTGGTGGCGAATGGGCTGGCCGTGGCGATGGTGCCCGAGCTCGCGCTCCCCGAGCGTCACCCCGGGATCACGCTGCGCGAGATGCAGAGCGCCCCTGTGACCCGCGCGATCTTCGCCGCGACACGAGCCACCGACGCAGCCCGCCCCTCCATCCAGGCGCTGGTCTCGGCGGTGCAGGACGCCGCCGAGATCGCGAAGGGTGCGACGATGCCGGGCCATCGGCACTGAGTTCCTGCTCACCACGCTGGTCGTAGTCGCCACGCCGGGCACCGGTGTGCTCTACACGCTGGCCGCCGGCCTCGCGCGCGGCGCCCGCGCCAGCGTCGTCGCGGCCTTCGGCTGCACGCTCGGAATCGTGCCGCACATGCTCGCCGCCATCACCGGGCTCGCGGCGCTCCTGCACACGAGCGCCGTCGCATTCCAGACGCTGAAGTACCTGGGCGTGGGCTACCTGCTCTACATGGCGTGGACCACGATCAGGGAGAGGGGGCCGCTCACGGTGGACGAAAGCGCGCCGCCCTCGCCGCGCAAGGTGATCGTCTCGGGCGTCTTGATCAACCTGCTCAACCCGAAGCTCACGATCTTCTTCTTCGCCTTCCTGCCGCAGTTCGTGAGCACAGGCGAGGCACACGCGTCGCTGCGCATGGTCGAGCTCAGCGGCGTCTTCATGCTCGTGACGTTCGTGATCTTCGCGATCTACGGCGTGTTCGCCGCGGCCGTGCGCGAGCACGTGATCTCACGCCCGCGCGTCCTGACCTGGATGCGGCGCGTGTTCGGCGGCGCCTTTGTGGCGCTCGCCGGTCGGCTTGCCTTCACGCAGCGCTGAAGCGTCAGCGCCTGATGCCCACGGCCACCAGGTACTCCTGCTCGAAGCGCGCGTCGTCCTCGGTGCCGCGGTTCCACTCCTCGGTGAACGCGCTCATCGCGTCGTCCAGCTCGTCCTTGCGGCCGTTCTTCTCGGCGTTGGCCTGCGCGACGATCGTGGGCCCGTAGCGGTCCTTGAAGTGCTCGGCGTACTCGTGCGGGTGCCCGAACGCGTCGATGTCGAGCATGTCGCGCTGGAAGGACTGAAATTCCACGCGGTCGCCGAACAGCTCGTGCACGTGATCCTCGCTCCCCCACAGCGGCGGCGGGGACGCGCCGGGCGGGGGCGGCGGCGCGAACGGACCCATCATCTTGAAGAGCCCGCCGATCATGCCCTCGGGCGTCCAACTGAGCAGGCCGATCTTGCCGCCCGGGCGGCACACCCGCACGAGCTCGTCGGCCGCCTGCTGGTGGTGCGGAGCGAACATCACGCCGATCGAGGACATGACGACGTCGAAGGACTCGTCGCCGAACGGCAGGTTCTCCGCGTCCGCCTCGACCCAGTCGAGCTCCACGCCCTCGGCCTCCGCGCGCCTGCGGCCGGCGTCGAACAGCTCGGGGGTCAGGTCGCTCGCTGTGACCTTCGCGCCGCGCTGCGCGGCGGGTATCGACGCGTTCCCGGTGCCGGCGGCCACGTCGAGCACGGTCATGTCGGCCCCGATGCCGAGCGCGTCCACCAGCCGCGGCCCCAGCGGCAGCAGGAACGTCTCAACCATCGACGGGTAGTCGCCCGACGCCCACATCTTGCGGTGGCGGGCCTTGAGCTCTGAGTCCTGAGTCGTTGCGTTCATGTGCGGACACTAACCGCCCCGCCAACCAACCGCGCCCGCCCAACTCGCCGCTTGACATATGTCGATATGGGTATATGATGCCTGCATGGCACGAGCAGCGACCACGACCGACGCGTTCAACGCGGTGGCCGAGCCCCGGAGGCGGGCGATTCTCGACGTGCTCGCCAGGGGCGAGCGGCCGGTGAACGACCTGGTCGGCCTGCTCGGAATCGCACAGCCACAGGTGTCGAAGCACCTGCGCGTGCTCCGCGAAGTGGGGGCGGTCGACGTGCGTGAAGAAGGACGCCAGCGGCTCTACCGGCTCAACGGCCAGGCGCTCAAGCCCATTCACGACTGGGTGAAGGACTACGAGCGCACGTGGTCGGACCGGTTCGACGAGCTGGACATCGTGTTGGAGGAACTCAAGGACAAGGAGGACGAAGATGGCGGCACGGACAGGTAGCGGCTCGGCGGTGGTGAGCCTGCCGGCGGACGAGCAGATCCTGATCACGCGCGAGTTCGACGCGCCCCGGGAGCTGGTCTACAAGGCGTACACGACGCCCGAGCTCGTGAGGCGCTGGTGGCACGCCAAGCGGGGCGAGATGACCGTCTGCGAGATCGACCTGCGGGTGGGCGGCGAGTGGCGCTACGTGATGGTGGCCCGCGGCGACATGGAGGTCGCCTTCCACGGCGAGTACCGCGAGATCGTGCCGAACGAGCGGCTCGTCTCGACCGAGGTGTTCGAGGGCTTCCCGGACGCCGAGTCGCTCAACACGCTGACGCTCACCGAGGCCAACGGCCGCACGAAGCTCGAGATCCTCGTGCAGCACGAGAACAAGGAGCACCGCGACGCCCACGTCAACTCGGGCATGGAGGACGGCCTCCAGGACGCCCTGGACCTGCTCGAGGAGGTCGCGGGATCCCTCCGCTGAGGGGCCACCGCGCCGTCGCGTCGAGCGTCATCCGTTGCGGAGAGCCGGAGGCGGACGGATGGGCCGCCTCCGGCGCTCCGCCGGACGAGCTGAGCCTCTTCGAGATCGGCTCGATCACGAAGGCGTTCACGGGCGTGCTCCTCGCGGACGTGACCCTCCGCGGGGAGGTGGCGCTGGACGACCAGCTCTCGCGCCACCTCCCCGCTCCCCACCCCGCGTGGCGCCATCGCGAGCCGACGCTGCTCGAGCTCGCCACGCACCGAAGCGGGCTGCCGAACACGCCGCGCGCGATGGGCCGGCGCGAGTTGCTCTACGCGCTCGGCTTCGGCGGCGACGCGGACCCGTGGGCGCGCGTGAGCGAAGCGGAGTACGGGAGCCTCGTCGAAGCCGAGTCGCCCCGCCGGCCGCCCGGCGGGCGCATGCGCTACTCGAGCGTTGGCTTCGGGATGCTCGGCGACGCGCTGGCCGCACGCGCAGGCACCGCCTACGAGGAGCTTCTCCGAGATCGCGTCCTCGCGCCGCTGGGCATGGATTCGACCGCGATCGCGGTCGGCGAGGCTGCTCCACGGCCGCTCACGCCGCGGGCGGCCGCGGCCGCCGATCGAGGACTTCATGCCGACGGCCGGCAGCCTGCGCTCGAACGTGCGCGACATCCTGCGCTTCCTGGCCGCGTGCCTGGAGCCTCCCGCGGACGGGCCGGTCGGGCGCTCGGGCTGGCACAGGAACCACACACGCGCGCCGGAAGGCGCCTCGAGATCGGACTCGGGTGGATCATCGTGAGCCGCCCGAAGCACCCGCGCGTCGTCTGGCACAACGGCGGTACCTGGGGCTTCCGGAGCTTCGCGGGCTTCGCGCCCGAGCGGCGCTCCGCCGCCGTGGTCCTGTCGAACGCCGCGCGCAGCGTGGACCGGCTGGGCTTCCGGCTGATCGAGTCCAGCACGTTTGGAGAAGAAGATGGCCGCCCGCGTCACTAGCGTCGGCGCGATGAGTTTCGACGAGACGAGAGGTCTAACCCGGCATGAATGAGATTGCGCCTGCGGTGGAGGCCGCGGCACTTGTGAAGCACTACCCGGGCAGCAAGAACGGCGACATCGAGGCCGTTCGCGGCGTCGACCTGAGGGTCGAGTCCGGCGAGATCTTCGGATTCCTCGGGCCGAACGGCGCCGGCAAGTCCACGACGGTCAAGATGCTCACCACGCTGCTTACGATCACGTCCGGCTCCGCGCGTGTCGCGGGCGTGGACGTGGCGGAGGACCCCGACGAGGTGCGCCGCCGGATCGGCGTGGCGCTCCAGGAGGCGGGGCTCGACCCGCGCCAGACCGGGCGCGAGCTGCTCGTGCTCCAGGCCCGCCTGTTCGGGCTCTCGGCGCCGGACGCCGCAACGCGCACCGACGAGCTGCTCCAGCTCGTGGAGCTGGAGGACGCGGCCGACCGCCACATCAAGGGCTACTCGGGCGGGATGAAGCGTCGGCTCGACCTCGCCTCGGCGCTGGTGCACGAGCCCGACGTGCTGTTCCTCGACGAGCCCACGACCGGCCTCGACCCGGTGAGCCGGCTCACCGTCTGGGACGAGGTGCGCCGCATCAACGCGCGCGGGACGACGGTCTTTCTCACCACGCAGTACCTCGAGGAGGCGGACCAGCTCTGCGACCGGCTCGCGATCATCGACGACGGCCGGATCGTTCGCCAGGGACGGCCCGCCGAGCTGAAGGCCGGCCTGCGCGAGCGGCTCGACCTCGA
>DASQTS010000271.1:0-2481 GCA_035641775.1 Thermoleophilaceae bacterium | reverse complement strand
CGGGATGCGCTTCTCGCCATCCTCGTCCCACTTCCCCTCTCCAACCGCGAGCACCTTGCCCTTCTGGGGCTTCTCCTTCGCGGTGTCGGGGAGGACGATGCCGCTCGCGGTGGTCTCGTCCTCCTCGATCGCCTGCACGATTAGGCGATCGCCCAGAGGCTTGAGATTCATGCGTTCTACCTCCACTTGACGTTCTTGCAAGTCAGGCTTGGCACTCTAGCAGCGAGAGTGCCAAGTGGGGAGGTTGATTTCGGTCTGCAGTGGGGCAAGCGGGGGGCGGTGCCCCCCGCGCAGCCCTGCTAATTCTGGGCTGGGGCGTCGCGCCGCATCCGCTCTTGGATCTCGGAGGGACGGTCCGAGATCTGTGAGAAGCGGACGACCGTGACGGTGTCGTCCATCTCGACCTTGCGGCCGTAGATCTGCTCGAGGAAGTGCACCATCTCGTCGAGCCGGCGGAACTCCGGGTTGTCGTGCTCGATGTCGCGCGGGGAGAGGTCCTGGACCTGCTTCACCTCGACGCTGTCGATCACGGCGTCGAAGATCTTCTGCCGCGGCGAGTGCTGAAAGCCCACCGTGATCATCACCACCTCGCCCTTGCGGTACTTCTTGCCCTTGTCGCCGAGGCGGATGGTCGCCGTCTTCCGGCCGCGCTTCAGTTGGTCGACGAAGACTGGTGAATAGAAATTGAGGACGAACACGGTCGGGGCAGACTAGCTGCCGCGCGCTAAGCGCGACAATGCGATTTCGGCCATCTCCTTCTCGCCCTTGTACGCGAGCCGCCCGGGCGCGTCCTCGAGCGGTATCCAGAGCGCCTCCTCGACCTCCTGGTCGTGATCGGCCAGCCGTCCGGAGCGGTAGCGGAGCAGGAAGAAGCTCACCACCTTGAGCACGCGGTCGCCGTCGCGGGCGTACCAGTAGCGGATGTCGCCGAGCTTCTCGACCGGCGCGGCGGTGAGGCCGGTCTCCTCGCGCACCTCCCGCAGCGCGGCGTCCTGCATCGATTCGCCCTGCTCCGGGTGGCCCTTCGGCAGCGCGAAGATCTCGTCCCGCACGCGGACCACCGCGAGGTGGGGGCGGCCGCGCAGGTTGCGGATCACGAGGCCACCCGCGGAGAACTCGCGGATCATGGCTCGTCCTCGCTCACGAGCGGCACGAAGCGGACGCCGGTGATCGGCTCCTCCCGGCCGTCGCGGAAACGGATCAAGAGCTCGCGGCCGTCGCGCTCCACCGGGCAGACGAGCGCGGCACCCGGCACGAGCTGGTCGAACAGCGCGTCCGGCGGGCGGTCGCGCGCCGTGGCCGTGACCGAGATGCCGCCGAAGGGCGCGCGCTCCGGCGCCCCGAGCGAGCCGTCGCCCACGGCCACCACCACGTTGTCGTAGCCCAACTCGTGGAGCACCTGCTCGGCCTGGACCGCGAGGCTCTCGTAGCGCTCGATGGTCACTACCGCGCGGCACAAGCGGGAGAGCACCGCGGCGCCGTAGCCCGAGCCGGTCCCGACCTCGAGCACGGTCTCAGGCCCCTCGAGCTCGAGCAGCTGCGCCATGCAGGCCACGATCCAGGGCTGGGACATCGTCTGGCCCTCCCCGATCCGCACGGCGCCGTCGCGGTACGCGCGTCCGCGCTGATCCTCGGGGAGGAACAGCTCGCGCGGCACCTCCTCCATCGCCGCCAGCACGCGCTCGTCGTCGATCCCGCGCCGCCGGAGTTGCCGCTCGACCATGCGGCGGCGGTCAGTGGATGTAGTTCCGGAGTCGCGCCGGGTCATGCACCGTGACCTTTCCACGCCCCAGGGTGACGATCCCGGCCCGCTCGAGCGTCGCGAGGAAGCGGCTGCAGCTTTCGCGCGAGGTGCCGGCGAGGTTCGCGATCTCGGCCTGGGTCGAGCGGATCAGGACGTCCGCGTCCGGAGCGCCGTCCGCCTGCCGCGAGACCGTCTGGGCGAGCAGCGCGCTCGCCACGCGGCCGGCCACCGTCTGGAATGACTGCTGGAGCAGCCGCTCGTTCGTCCGGCTGACCCGCTCCGCGAGGGTCGCGAGCAACTTGAGCGCCAGGTCAGGGTGGCGCCGGATCAGGCGCTGGACGTCGCCGGCCAGGAGCGCCACCGCCGTGGCGGGCTCGACGACCTCGGCAGTGGCCGAGCGCGTGTCGCCCCGGAACATCGCCAGCTCACCGAACAGCATGCCGGCACGGAGCTCGGCGAGCGCGACCATGCGGCCGTCCTGGTGCTCGCGCGTCAGCACCACGGCACCCGACCGCAGCACGTAGCAGGTGTCGCCCACGTCACCCTCGCGGAAGATCACCTCGCCGCGCTCCCAGCGGCGCGGGACGGCCACCTGGGCCACCGCCTCGAGCTCTGGCTGCTCGAGGTCGCCGAACACCTCCGTGCCTGCGAGGAGGCGGACCGTCTCGTCCGCGGTGGACATGAGGCGCATAATCCCACCTTGAGTGGCCGTCGCCCCGGAAGAAGCCGTCACATTC
>DASQTS010000270.1:0-13125 GCA_035641775.1 Thermoleophilaceae bacterium | reverse complement strand
GCGAACACGATCGGGGAGCCGGTCTGGGGCGTCGCGGCCGAGCCGGAGTCCGTGCCCGGGCTCGCGCCGGCCGCGATCAAGGCGGTCGGCCGCTTCATGTCGGTCATGGAGCGCCTGCGCGAGCGGGCCGAGGGCGGAGCGGGCGTCGGCGACCTCCTCGCGGAGACGCTCGAGGAGACCGGCTACACCGAGGCCCTCCAGGCCGAGCGCACGATCGAGGCGCAGGGCCGGCTCGAGAACCTCGAGGAGCTCGTGGGCGTCGCGCGCGAGTACGACGCGACCGCCGAGGAGGGCTCCGTCGAGGAGTTCCTCCAACAGCTCGCGCTCTTCTCCGAGCAGGACAACCTGAAGGACGAGCAGGGGATCGTCACGCTGATGACGCTCCACAACGCCAAGGGGCTCGAGTACGAGATCGTGTTCATCATCGGGCTCGAGGACGGCGTCTTCCCGCACATGCGGTCGATCGAGTCGGGCGACCTCGAGGAGGAGCGCCGCCTGGCCTACGTGGGCATCACGCGCGCCAAGCGGCAGCTCTACCTGACGCACGCGCGCACGCGGCTGCTGTTCGGCAACCGCGACTGGAACATGCGGAGCCGCTTCGTCGACGAGATCCCCCTGGAGTTCACGGACCGCGACGAGGACGCGCCCACCGGCCCCGCAGCCGCCGCTACGTGGGGCGGCGGAGCGTCCGTCCCCGAGCCGGCCACGACCGGGGCGTCATTCGCCACAGGTGACGATGTGGTTCATGCCCAGTTTGGTGATGGAGTAGTGGTGGGAGTGGAACCAGGTGGTCTGGTTGTGGTGCGCTTTGCAGCCGACCGGTCGGAGCGAAAGCTCATGGCCGACTACGCACCATTGAAGCGCCGGTAGGCTGCCGCGCCCATGGCCGAGATCATCGACGGCAAGGCGGTCGCCGCCAAGGTGCGCGAGGAGGTGAAGCGGGAGGTCGCCGCGCTCGACCGGAAGCCCGGCCTCGCGACGATCCTGGTGGGCGATGACCCCGCGTCCGCCGTCTACGTGCGCATGAAGCGGGAGGACTCGGCCGAGGTCGGCATCGAGTCGTTCCACCACGAGCCGGGCGGCGACGTCGCGCCCGAGGAGCTGCGAGAGCTGATCGTCTCGCTGAACGACGACGACCGCGTGGACGGCATCCTTCTCCAGCTTCCGCTGCCCGACCACCTCGACCAGGACGAGTTCGTCGGGCTGATCGACCCGGCGAAGGACGTGGACGGGCTCACCGCTGCGAGCGCTGGGCTGCTGATGCACAACCGCGACGAGGCGATCGTCCCCTGCACGCCCGCGGGCGTGATGCGGCTGCTCGAGGAGGCGGGCGTGGAGCTGTCGGGCGCGCGGGCCGTCGTGCTCGGGCGTTCGATTCTCGTGGGCAAGCCGATGGCCCAGCTGCTGCTCGCCGCGAACGCCACCGTCACGCACTGCCACTCGCGCACGCGCGACCTCGGGGCGGTCTGCCGGGAGGCGGACGTGCTGGTGGCGGCCGTCGGCTCGGCCGGCCTCGTGACCGGCGACATGGTGGGCGAGGGCAGCGTGGTGATCGACGTGGGCACGAACCGCACCGACGACGGGCTCGTCGGCGACGTCGACTTCGAGACGGCAAAGGAGCGCGCCCGGGCGATCACGCCGGTGCCCGGCGGGGTCGGTCCGATGACGCGCGCGATGCTGCTCGTGAACACGCTGAAGGCGGCCCGCGCGCGCGGCGCCGCCCTGCCCGGGCGCCGGTAGATTCCCGCGCGCATGGATCTGCGCAGGCTGCGAGCGGGGGAGGGGATCGCGGGCGCCGCGGGGCTCGTCCTGCTGGTGTCGCTGTTCCTGTCCTGGTACGACGGGCAATCAGGCTGGGAGTCGCTCGGCATCCTCGACGTGATCCTCGCGTTCGTTGCGCTGAACGCGCTCGCTATCCCGTTCGTCACGGCGTCGTACCGCGTGCCGGCGCTGCCGCTCGCGCACCAGTCGCTCACGGTGCTCATAAGCAGCGTCGCGCTGCTGCTGGTCGTCGGCCGGGTGCTGAACATCCCCGACTGGGCCGACGGGCGGGAGGGCGGGCTGTGGGTCGGGCTGCTGGCGACGCTCGGGGTGGTGGCCGGCGGCCTGCTCGCGATGCGCGACGAGCGCCGAAGCCCGCCGGGCGAACACACCGACCTCACGGGCGTCCCGGTGTCGGAGCCGCCGCAGATCGAGACGCTTCCGGCTCCGAGGCCCGAGTGAGCTTCGCGCGACTGCGGCCCGCGGACTGGGTGGTGTTCGTGGCGGCCCTCGCGCTGCTGTTCACCACCGCGCCCGACTGGTACAGCACGAAGGCGGGCGAGGAGGCGCGCGCGATCGAGGAGCAGGCGCGCCCGGGCGAGGACGAGCCGACGGGCCAGGTTCAGACGGAGGTGGAGGAGGACGCGGGCGCCCTCGCGCAGGGCCAGGAGCGGAACGCCTGGCAGGAGGACGGCGCGCTCGACAGGGTCCTCTTGATCTCACTGCTCACCACGTCCGCCCTAGGGGTGCTGGCGGCCTTCTGGCGCGCCTCGGGCCGCGAGTCGAGCGGCCTGGGCGCGTTCGGCCTGGCCGGGCTCGCCGCGTGCGCAAGCGCGCTGCTCGTGCTCTACCGGATCCTCCAGGAGCCGGGCTTCGACGAGATCACGGTGGTGAAGGTGGGCGCGCCGCTGGCGCTCGGGGTGCTCGGCGTGATGGCGTTCGCGTGCGCGACCGCCCTGCGCGAGACCCCCACCTACAATCGCGAGCGATGATCGAGAGGGACCAGGTGCTGCACGTCGCGAAGCTCGCGCGGCTGCGGGTGAGCCACGACGAGGTCGACAAGGTCGCGGGCGAGCTGTCGAAGATCCTCGAGCACGTCGAGACGATGAACGAGCTCGACCTCGAGGGCGTGCAGCCCACGTCGCACGTCGTGGACCTGACGAACGTGCTCCGCGAGGACGTGCCGCGACCGTCGCTCGACCGCGACACCGCGCTGGAGCAGGCGTCCGACGCCACCGCCACCGGCTTCCGAGTCCCGAGCCCGGGGGCGTCGTGAGCGAGGAGCTCCTGGGCCTCACCGCCGCCGAGCAGGCGGAGCGCATCGCCGCGGGCGAGCTCGGGGCGGAGGAGGCGTTCGAGTTCTGGCGCGACCGCGCGGCGGGCGACGATCTGGGCGCGTATCTCTGGGTGGCCGAGGACGCCCCCGAGGGCGCCGGCACGCTCCCGCCCATCGCCGTGAAGGACCTCTTCTGCGTGAAGGGCGTGCCGAGCCAGGCCGGCTCGCGCATCCTCGAGGGTTACCGCCCGCCGTACACCGCCACCAGCGTCCGGAACCTCCAGGAGGCCGGCGCGCGCGTGCTCGGCAAGACCAACCAGGACGAGTTCGCGATGGGCTCCTCGAACGAGAACTCGGGCTTCGGCCCGGTGCAGAACCCGTGGGACCGCGAACGCGTCCCGGGCGGGTCGAGCGGCGGCAGCGCCGCCGCCGTCGCGGCGGGCAGGGCGCCCTGGGCGATCGGCACGGACACCGGCGGCTCGATCCGCCAGCCGGCCTCGCTCTGCGGGATCGTGGGCCTCAAGCCCACCTACGGCGCGGTCAGCCGCTACGGAATGATCGCCTTCGCCTCGTCGCTCGACCAGTGCGGGCCGCTCACACGGGACGTGACGGACGCGGCGATCCTCCTGCGGCACCTCCACGGCAAGGACCCGTGCGACTCCACGTCGCTCGGCATCCCCGGCGAGCTGCCGCTGCCGAGCGCCGAGCGCCTCGACGGGCTGCGCTTCGGAGTCTGGGGGATGGAGGAGGCGGGGCTCGAGCCCGGCGTTGCCGAGGCGGTCAACGCCACGCTCGCGTGCGTGGAGGAGCTCGGCGGCAGCGTCGAGCAGATCGAGCTCCCGAACGCCAAGCACGGCATCGCGGCCTACTACGTGATCGCCCCCGCCGAGGCGAGCGCGAACCTCGCGCGCTACGACGGCGTGCGCTACGGCCCGCGTGCGGCGGGCGACGGCGACCTCACCTCGCTCTACGAGGAGACCCGCGACGACGGCTTCGGCGAGGAGGTCAAGCGCCGCATAATGATCGGCACCTACGCGCTCTCGTCGGGCTACTACGAGGCCTACTACGGCACCGCGCAGAAGGTCCGCACGAAGATCGCGCAGGACTTCAGCGCGGCGTTCGAGAAGGTCGACTTCGTCGTGAGCCCCACCTCCGCGACCGTCGCGTTCAAGCTCGGCGAGCGCACCGCCGACCCGCTCGCGATGTACCTGTCCGACTACTACACCGTCCCGATGCCGCTTGCAGGCATCCCGGCGGTGTCGATCCCGTGCGGCCTGTCGGAGGGGCTGCCCGTGGGTTTCCAGATCGCCGGCCCGGCCTTCAGCGAGGCGCGCATCCTCGACGCGGCGCACGCGCTCGAGAAGTCGATCCGCTTCGAGGGGGTGCCCGTCGGATGACGACAACGGTCACGGAGCCCGAATCGCGCATCTACGAGCCGGTGATCGGCGTCGAGATCCACGTGCAGCTGAAGACGCGCACGAAGATGTTCTGCGGCTGCGCGCTCTCCTTCGGGGACGAGCCGAACACGCACGTGTGCCCGATCTGCCTCGGCCACCCCGGAACGCTGCCCGCGACGAACGCCGAGGCCGTGCACTTCGCGCTGATGATCGCCATGGCGTTCGAGTGCGAGATCGCGCCGCGCTCGATCTTCCACCGCAAGAACTACTTCTATCCGGACCTGCCGAAGGGCTACCAGATCAGCCAGTACGACATCCCGCTGGCCACGGCCGGCCGGCTGGGCGACGTCCGGATCCACCGCGTTCACATGGAGGAGGACGCGGCGAAGCTGACCCACACGGGCTCGTCCGGGCGCATCCACGGAGCCGAGGCGAGCGTCGTGGACTTCAACCGCGGCGGCACGCCGCTCGTCGAGATCGTGACCGAGCCGGACCTTCGGTCGGCCTCCGAGGCCGCAGACTTCGGCCGCCTGCTCCAGGCGACGCTGCGCCGGATGGGTGTGTCCGACGTGAACATGGAGGAGGGGTCGCTGCGAATGGACGCGAACGTGTCGATCCGCCCGACCGGCACCGCGACGCTCGGCACGAAGACAGAGCTCAAGAACATGAACTCGTTCCGCTTCCTCGAGCGCGGGATCGACGCCGAGATCAGGAGGCAGGAGGAGATCCTCCGGAAGGGCGGCGAGGTCGACCAGGAGACGCTCCACTACGACCCGCAGAGCGGCAACTTGAGCACGCTCCGCTCGAAGGAGGAGGCGCACGACTACCGTTACTTCCCCGAGCCCGACCTCGTGCCGGTGGCGCCCACCGAGGAGATGCTCGGGCGCGCGCGGAGCGCCCTGCCGGAGCTGCCGGCAGCGCGCGCGGAGCGGCTCGAGCGCGACCTGGAGCTGCCCGCGGAGACGGCGCGGCTGCTCGCGTTCCGCTCGGAGTGGGGCGACTTCTTCGAGAGCGCGGTCGACTCCCGTCGCGAACTGGCGCACAACGTGGCCAACTGGACGACGAACGAGCTGACATCGCGGCTCGGCGACCGGGAGCTGGCGGACACGCGCCTCGAGCCGGCCGCGTTCGCTCAGCTGGTGGAGCTGGTCGCGGAGAAGAAGATCTCCGCGGGGGCCGGCCGCGAGGTGCTCGACGTGCTGATCGAGGAGGGCGGCGACCCCGCCGCGGTGGTGGAGGCGAAGGGCCTCGGCCGCGCGGAGAGCGGCGAGCTCGAGGGGATCGTGGACCGCGCGATCGCCGAGAACCCCGACGCCGTCGAGAAAATCCGGGCCGGCAAGGGCCAGGCGATCGGGGCCATCGTCGGCGCGGTGATGCGCGAGACGAAGGGCCGCGCCGACGGCGGCGAGGTTCAGCGAATGATTAGCGAGCGGATCAGGGCCTAGCGGCGCCTGCCGCTAGCGACGGCGCCGGCCGGCCGATCGGCCGCGGCGACCGCGGTCGTTTGCGCCGCCGCTCAGGAAGCCGCCGATGAAGCCGCTGGCCTGCGAGGCCAAGCCGCCACCGGCGCTGCTTCGGCGCCCGCCGCGGCCGCGGTTTCCGCTGAACTGGGTGATCGTGCTCTTGACGGTGTCGAAGAGGGCGCCGGAGCCGGACGTGCGCCGGCTGCTGTCCCTGTAGGAACGAGTTCTACGAGTGTTAGCCATGCCTCTGAGGTACCCGGAGGCGGGCTTGCAAACCGGCGTATCCTGGGCCTATGGCACGACTCATTCGCATGGATGGGACTGGGCACACCACGCTGGCCGAGTGGTCCGTCGAGGACGACGCCGCCTTCGAGGCGGCGGTGCGGGAGTTCGCCGGGCAGCAGGAGCTCGGCTACATCGGCACCGTCCCGGACGGGCCGGGGAAGGCCACGCACGTCCGTGCCCTTCCACGGGACGCCGACATGGTGATCCTGCGCCGCCCAATTGCCGGCGGTTAGCGGACAAGCGCCGGCCTCCGCGCTCCCCGAGCTCGCGTCGGTTCCGTGGCGCACGCCCACGGACGCGGCCTGGCTGCGCCGGTGGGGCCGGGTCTGGCACGCCTGGACGCTGCTCTACACGGTCCCGTTCCTCGCAGCCGCCGCCGGCATGGTTTGGCTCGACCCGCTCGCCACGCCGGTCGCGCTCGCGGCGCTCGCGCACGCGTGGATCATCCCCGAGCTGTACGCGTTCAGAGGCGCCAGCACGGTCCGGCCGAAGGGGCCTCGAAACGAGGCCGCCGAGGCGGTCGCGCAGGGTCTGCTGGGCGATTTCCTGGGCCATGAGGAGCGCGAGCTCCAGCGCGACACCGGACTCGCGCTCGAGCGGGGCGGCCTGGGCATCTGGCTCGTCGGCGAGGGCGGAGCCCTGCTGGTGACCCCCGGCGGCCGCCGCGTGCACTGCTTCTGCGTGGGCACCACCGAGGCGGAGCTCCCGCCGTCCGACCGCATCGCGCACCTGCTGCTCGCGCTGCGACAGGACGAGGTCGGCTTCGCCACCGTCGCGAACCACGCTTTCGCGGGCGCCCCGTGGCGCGTCCGCCGCCGGCTGCCCACGGCGATGCGGCCCGCCCTGGACGCGGCGCGGAGCGCCGCCGGGTAGCCTCGCGGCCGTGGCCTTCGACGTGGTGATCGCAGGCGGCGGGTTCGGCGGGCTCTACGCGGCGCGGCGCCTCGAAAGGCGGCTTCCCCGCCACAGCGCGCGCATCACGGTCGTCTCCGACCTGAACTTCCTGCTCTACACGCCGCTCCTGCCAGGAGCCGCCGCGGGCACGCTCGAGCCGCGCCACGTGGTGGTGCCGATCCGCGAGGAGCTCGAGTGGGCGGAGCTCGAGCTCGGTCGCGTGACCGGCGCGGACCCGGCCGTGAACGAGCTCTACGTGCGCACGCTCGACGAGCGCGACGAGACGCTCCGCTACGACCAGCTCGTGATCGCGCTCGGGTCGGTGTCGCGTGTGCTGCCGATCCCCGGCCTCGCCGAGCACGCGCTCGGCTTCAAGACGCTCGCGGACGCGATCGGCGTCCGGAACCGGGCTCTGCTCAACCTGGAGATCGCCGAGTCGATGCCGGACGACGCGAGCCGCCGCGAGTACCTCACGTTCGTCTTCGTCGGGGCCGGCTACGCCGGCGTGGAGGGGATCGCGGAGCTCCAGGACTACGTGAGCGACATCCTCGACGACTACCCGCGCTGCCGGGCGGTCGGGACCCGCTGGGTGCTGGTGGAGGCGCTCGATCAGATCATGCCCGAGGTCTCGAAGGGGCTCGCCGAGTTCGCCACGCACGAGCTGCGCGGGCGCGGCATCGAGGTGCGCGCCGGCACCCGCTTCGAGGGCATGGACGACCGCACGGTCACGCTGTCGACCGGCGAGCGGATCCACACCCACACGGTGGTGTGGACGGCGGGCGTGAAGCCGGGCGCCATCGTCAAGCACCTCGGCGTGCCGCTCACGGAGGGCGGGCGCATCGACGTCGACGCGACGATGCGCGTGCGCGGGCTCCACAACGTGTGGGCGATCGGCGACGCGGCGGCGGTGCCGGACCCCGCGAAGCGCCGCCAGCAGCCCACGCCGCCCACGTGCCAGCACGCGATCCGGCAGGGGCGGGTGGTCGGCGAGAACGTCGCGGCGAGCCTTGTCGGCCGGAAAACGCGCCCGTTCCGCTACCGCACGCTCGGCGTGTTCGTGGACATGGGGCGCAACAAGGCCGTGGCGAGCATCCTCGGCATACCGCTCCGTGGCTTCCCCGCCTGGTTCGCGGCGAGGACCTACCACCTCGCGATGATGCCCGGCTTCGCGCGCCGGGTCAGGCTCGGGGCCGACTGGGCGGTCGGCCTGTTGTTCGGCCGCGCTTCGGCGGAGCTCGGGCAGCTCGGGCACCCGCCCGCGCTCCGCGACTACCTCGACGAGGAGGCCACGCCTCCGGCCGAGGACCCGGGGCAGCGAGCCGCCGACGCGTGAGCGAGCTCACCTTCCGCGAGGCGCACGCGGCGGATCTCCAGGCAGTGTTCGAGCTGGGCGAGGTGGCCTGGGACGCCTCGCGCGTCGCGCGCGGGCTCATGCAGAGCGAGGAGGCGCGCTCACCCGCGGAGCTCGCGGAGGACTGGCGCCACGAGCGCCCGATGATCGAGTTCATGGCGGCCCAGGCGGAGGGGTGCTTCCTCGTCTGCGAGGACGCCGGTGAGCTCGTCGGCTACGTGCTCGTGGCGCGGTTCGCGACGATGGACGAGCTGGCGGAGCTGTGGGTGGCGCCCTCGCACCGCGGCCGCGGCGTCAGCCGGGGGCTGCTCGAGCGCTGCTGGGGCGACTCCCCGACGCCGGAGCTCGGCCGGCTCGTGGTGGCGGTGGGCACCCCGCCGGACCTGACTCTCCTCACGGAGTTCGGCGTGATGCCCGTCACCGGGCACTGGCAGATGCGCCATCGGCTGGACTCGTACCTGGAGCACCGCGCCCAGGAGGTCGACTCCACCGAGCCGGCGGTGCACGTGCTCACTCCCGAGCGGGCCGTCGAGGAGTGGAAGCGCCTCGAGCCCGAGGCGATCGGGCACGACCGTCCCGCGTTGCACGAGTTCTTCGGCAGGACGCGTAATTGCCTCGCCACCGTCGACGACGCCTCGGGCCGGGCGACGGCGCTCTGCTGGGTGAGCGGACAAGGCGAGATCGGCCCGGGCGTCGCGGAGACCGCGGAGGGCCTCGTGCCAGTGGCTCTGGCGGCGCTCGATCGGGTGGCGAAGATGCAGGAGCCGGAGACGCTCGCGATCTTTTGCACGACCGCGTCGTGGTGGCTGATGGACCGCCTCCGCAGGCTCGGGTTCAAGGTCCACTGGCCCGCGTGGATCATGTCGTCGGTGCCGCTGCCGGGCCTCGACCGCTATCTGCCGACGCGCCCGGTCAGATTGCTCTGACGCCCGCCTAGAATTAAGGCCATGGGACAACTGGCCTCTGATACGGCTCGCAAGCTGCTCGCAGTCGCGGTCCTGGTCGTGGCGGCGTACGTGCTCTTTAAGCTCGTGCTCGGGTTCGTCGCGGCGATCGCCTGGATCGTCGTCGCGGTGATCGCCGTGTTCGCCGTCGTCTGGGCGCTCCGCGTGCTTTGACGTTCATCTTCATCGCCTTCGTCTTCGGCGTCGCCACCGGCGTGATCGGGAGGATGAAGGGCAGCTCGTTCGTCATCTGGTTCCTGATCGGGGTCGCGCTGCCGGGAGTCGGCATCTTCGCGGCGCTGCTCTACCGCTACGAGCAGGACGATCCGCTCCGCCAATGCCCCGAGTGCGGCAACGTCGTCCCGATCTCCGATCAGGTCTGCATGAGATGTGGCGCGGACCTAAATTTCCCGACGGTCGCCGGTTAGACTGGCCCTTCCGTGCGTGCCGTCGACGCGATAATGGAGTGCCTCAAGGCCGAGGGGGTCGATCACGTGTTCGGCATCCCCGGCGGCGCGAACCTCCCCACCTACGACGCCCTCTACGACGCCGGCATCCGGCACGTCCAGTGCCGCCACGAGCAGGGCGCCGGGCACGCGGCCGAGGGGTACGCGAAGGCCTCCGGCAAGGTCGGCGTGGCGCTCGCCACGAGCGGCCCGGGCGCCACCAACCTGGTGACAGCCATCGCGGACGCGGTGATGGACAGCGTTCCCACGGTCTTCCTCACCGGACAGGTGCGCACCGACCTGATCGGGACGGACGGCTTCCAGGAGGCCGACATCTCCGGCATCACGATGCCGATCGTGAAGCATTCGATCATGATTCAGGACCCGCGCGAGATCCCGAACGCCATCCACGAGGCGTTCCACGTGGCGCGGACGGGCCGCCCGGGGCCGGTGCTCGTGGACATCCCGCAGGACCTCTCGCGCGCGGACATCCCGTACGAGCCGGTTAGCGGCGTGCACCTGCCGGGCTACCAGCCGACCACCGACGGCAACCTCAAGCAGGTCCGCCTGGCCGCCAAGGCGCTCGCAAACGCCCGCCGGCCGGTGATCTACGGCGGCGGCGGGATCGTGAACGCCGACGCGGCCAAGGAGTTCCGCGAGCTCTGCGGGTCCGACCGCTTTCCGGTGACGTGCACGCTCATGGGGCTCGGCGCGTTCCCGGCCGACAGCGAGCAGTGGGTCGGCATGCTCGGCATGCACGGCACTCGCACGGCGAACTACGCGATGGACGAGGCCGACCTGATTGTCGCGATCGGCGCCCGCTTCGACGATCGCGTCACCGGCAAGCTGTCGGAGTTCGCGCCGCGGGCGAAGTTCATCCACATCGATATCGACCCGGCCGAGATCTCGAAGAACGTTCCGGCCCACATCCCGATCGTGGGCGACGCGAAGAACATCCTCCCCAAGCTCACCGCGGAGTACCGCGCGGTCGGAGCGGACGCCACGCGGCTGGAGGGCTGGTGGCAGCGGATCCAGGGCTGGCAGGAGAAGCACCCGCTCGGCTACGAGGACAGCGCGGACGGCGAGATCAAGCCGCAGTACATGGTGCAGGCGATGTTCGAGGCCACCGGCGGCGAGGCGATCGTCACCTCGGACGTCGGCCAGCACCAGATGTGGACGGCGCAGTACTACGGCTTCACGCGCCCGCGCCAGTGGATCAACTCGGGTGGCCTCGGGACGATGGGCTTCGGCCTCCCGTCCGCTATGGGGGCCAAGGTGGCGTGCCCGGACGACGACGTTGTCTGCCTCGCCGGCGACGGCTCGCTGATCATGAACATCCAGGAGTTCGCGACCTGCGTGGACGAGAGCATCCCGGTGAAGGTCTTCCTTATGAACAACGGCTACCTCGGCATGGTCCGCCAGTGGCAGGAGCTGTTCTGGGATCGCCGCTACTCGTCGGTGAAGATGGGCTCGAGCCCGGACTGGGTGAAGCTTGCCGAGGCGTTCGGGGCGAAGGGACTTCGCATTGAGGACAAGACAGAGCTCGTCGATGGCTTTAGGCAGGCGCTGGCAGACGATGGGCCGGTGCTAGTCGACGTCCGCGTGTCCCCGGAGGAGAACTGCTACCCGATGATCCCCGCCGGCCAGGCCGCGCGGGACATGGTCGGCTAGGGCGATGGGCGAGCCCGGCACCAAGGAGATCCTCAATCTCGAGGACCTGGAGGCGAGCGGTGGGATCCGCACCGGCCGCAAGCACATCCTGTCGATCCTCGTGGAGAACAAGCCGGGTGTGCTCGCGCGCATCGCCGGCCTGTTCGCCCGGCGCGGCTTCAACATCGACTCGCTGGCAGTGGGCGCCACCGACGACACGTCGATCTCCCGCATCACGCTGACCGTCGACGGCGCCGCCCACCCGATCGACCAGGTCACGAAGCAGCTCCACAAGCTCGTCCACGTGATCAAGATCCGCGACCTCGAGCCGTCCGAGACCGTCGCGCGCGAGCTGGCGCTCTTCAAGATCTCGTGCCAGGACGGCGACGCCCGCGCCCAGGTGATGCAGTTCACCGAGATCTTCCGCGGTAAGACGGTGGACGTCTCGAAGCGGAGCGTGACTGTGGAAGTCACGGGCACCGACGACAAGATCGAGGCCTTCGAGTCGATGGTGCGCCCCTTCGGCCTGATCGAGCTGATCCGCACCGGCGAGATCGCCGTAGCCCGCGGCCGCAGCGTCACCTAGCCGCCCCTCCCGTCACGTCCTTCAGGCGGGCGGGCCATGACCAAGCACTGGGGGAGGGCGGTTCGTCATGCTCTTGTGCGTGACCGTTGACGTTCGTCGCTCTGATGATGCTTTCGTGCTGGGCGGGGAGGCGGTGGAGCGCCTGCGCGAGCGGGTCGGGCGCGCGCTGGTGGAAGCGCGGCGCGGCGGGGGCGTCGTCGCCGCCATCACGGTGCCGGTCGGTCCCGACTTGGACCTCAGTGCCGTCGTTCTCGCGGCGCGGCGGCCCGAGGACCGCTTCGCCTGCCTGGAGCAGCCCGAGCGCGACGGCCAGGTCCTGGCCACGCTCGGACAGGCCGAGGTCATCGAGTCGCGCGGCGCGAATCGCTTCGCGGAGGTCGCCGCCCGCGCGCGGGAGCTCGGCAGGACTGCCGTCGTGGACGATCCCGCAACGGATCCCGACAGGCCGCCCGCCTCCGGCCCCGTCTTCGTCGGCGGCTTCGCGTTCGCCCACGACGGCGGGTCTTCTCCCGAATGGAGTGGCCTCGCCCCGGCCTGCCTGGTCCTCCCGGAGGTGGCCCTGAGCCGCCAGGGCGGCGAAGCACGACTCACCCTCACGGCCGTCCTCCAACCGGACGACGACGGCGACGAGGTGGTGGAGCGGCTGGTCAGGCGAAGCGACGAGCTGGCCCCGACCGGAATGCCGCTCCTCGACCCCGACCCCGTCCAGCGCACACGCGTGGCCTCCGCCGCACCCCCCTCGCACTACGAGCAGGCCGTGGAGCGCGCCGTAGAGCGGATCCGCTCCGGCGAGCTCGAGAAGATCGTGCTTGCCCGCGAGGTGCGTGCGCACGCGCCGTCGCCCCACGACCCGGGCGCCGTGCTGGGCGCGCTCCGTGAGCTGTTTCCCGCCTGCTACTGCTGGTGTGTCGGCACGCCGGATGCGGCGTTCGTCGGCGCCAGCCCCGAGCTGCTCGTGCGGCGCGACGGCCAGCGGGCCTCGACCGTCGCGCTCGCCGGAACGACGCGCCGGAGCGCCGACCCGGCCGTGGACGACCACCTCGGCCAGCAGCTGCTCGGGAGCGCGAAGAAC
>DASQTS010000269.1:0-3497 GCA_035641775.1 Thermoleophilaceae bacterium | reverse complement strand
CCTGGACGGGTGAAAGTGTGTCTGTACACGCCGCCGGCGGCGACGCTGCCGGAGTCCCAGCGCTCGGCCTGCCGGGCGACACTCGTCGAGGTGTGCCCGTCGTTCTGGAAGTTCCACGCGACAGAGTCCCCGACCTCGACGTGCTGGAATGCGGCGACGAACTTGTAGTCGAGGGCGTCGACGCGCCATTCGGCGGCGGCCGCCGGCGATGCGAGGGCGAACGCGATCAGCAGGGCCAGCGGCAGGGCAAGTCGAATCAGGCGCATGTGCGGCGCAAGCTTAGACGGGCGAAGAACCGCCGACTGAGCGAGACTGCGCCAGATGCGACTCGGACTTCGCGGCCGGTCAGGCCGCTCGGGCGATGGCGCGCGGCCGGTCGGGACCGATTCTGGGGAGTGATGAAGGCGGCCAAGGGCACCGGCGCGCGCGCCGTGATCGGCACCGACGGCGCGGTCTGGAACGCAAACGGGGACTTCTGCGCGCTCGTTGGCCTCGACGAGCCCGCGCTCCGCCACCTCGGCTGGCGCCAGCTCGTGCACTCGGCCGACCGCCGCTACGTGGCCGCACACCTCGTGGAGGTGCTCGCCGGCGGCGCAAGCAGGCGCGAGTTCGAGGTGCGACTCGTGCACCCGGCCGGCGACGACGTGGCCACGCGGCTGCGCGTGGAGCTGGTGCGGGACATGGACGGACGCCAGGGCTGGTTCCTCGTGGAGGCCTGGGCCACGGCATAGGATTCCCGGCCGCGATGGACGTGGTCGACACAGCCGACGAGGCCGCCGGGCTCGAGCTGCCGCCGCTCGTCGTCCGCGAGCCCCTCGAGGCCTTCCTCGACGCCCACGGCATCGGCGCCGGCCCCGTGGAGGCCGAGCGCATCGGCGAGGGGCACTCGAACATCACGTTCCTCGTGCGGCGCGGCGACACGCGCGTGGTGCTGCGGAGGCCGCCGCGCCCCCCGCTACCGCCCTCCGCTCACGACGTGCTGCGTGAGGCGCGCCTGCTGCGGGCGCTCGAGGAGACGCCCGTGCGCGTGCCGAACGTGATCGCTGTGGGAGATGACGAGTCCGTGCTCGGTGTGCCGTTCTACGTGATGGAGGAGGTCCAGGGCAGTGTGCTGGCGAGCGCGATCCCGCCCGCGCTCGACACGCCGGCCGAGCGCCGCCGTGCGGCCGAGGAGCTCGTGGACGCGCTCGTGGAGGTGCACTCCGTGGACTGGCAGGCCTGCGGACTGGAGCGCTACGGCAAGCCGACCGGCTACCTCGAGCGTCAGCTGCGCCGCTTCACCGGCCTCTGGGAGCACAACAAGACGCGCGAGCTGGACGTGGTCGAGGAGCTCGGGGAGTGGCTCCGCGCGAACATGCCCGAGTCGCCCGAGTCGACGATCGTGCATGGTGACTACCGGCTCGGCAACGTGATGATGGCCGACCAGGCGCCCGCCGAGCTCGTGGCCATCTTCGACTGGGAGCTCTCCACGATCGGCGACCCGCTGGCGGACGTGGGCTACATGACCGTGACGTGGGTCGAGCCGGACGACCCCGACGACACCATGTTCGCGAGCGTCGGGGCGCTCACGCGCCGGGAGGGCTTCCCTTCACGCGAGGAGCTGATCGCGCGGTACGAGGAGCGGAGCGGCCGATCGATGTCCGCGCTGAACTGGTACCAGGCGCTCGCTCTGTGGAAGGCCGCCGTGTTCATGGAGGGCAACTACAAGCGCTTCCAGTCCGGCAGCTCGGACGACCAGTACCTCGCGCTGTTCGACCGGGGCGTGCCGATGCTCGCGGAGAAGGCGCGAAAGATCGCCCGCTCGTGAAGGGCCTGCTGGTCGACTTCGGCGGCGTGCTGACAACGAACGTCTTCGAGTCGTTCAGGGCTTTCTGCGAGCACGAGGGCCTGGACCCGGAGGCGATCAAGCGCCTGTTCCGGAGCGAGCCGCGCGCGATCGAGTGCGTCCGCCGGCTGGAGCGCGGCGAGCTCAGCGAGGATGACTTCGCTGCCGGCTTCGGCGAGCTGCTCGAGCTGGAGCCGGAGCGCCGCCCTGGGCTCGTGGAGAGGATGTTCGGCCACATCCGCCCGGACGACGAGATGGTCGAGGCGCTGCGCCGCGCCCGTGCGCAGGGCGTGCGCACCGGCCTGATCTCGAACTCGATGGGCGCCGGGCGCTACGACCGCTCGACCTTCCCGGAGCTGTTCGACGGCGTGGTCATCTCGGGCGACGAGGGCATGCACAAGCCGCAGCCGGAGATCTACCGGCTCGGCTGCGAGCGCGTCGGCCTCCAGCCCGCCGACTGCGTGTTCGTGGACGACCTGCGCGAGAACTGCGAGGGCGCCGAGGCCGTGGGCATGACCGCCGTGCTGCACCGCGGCGCGGAGCGCACTCTCCCGCGGCTCGAGGGGCTACTCGGCGTCGAGCTGCGCTAGCGCGTCGGCCACGAGCTCGGGATGGGTGATCATCGGAAAGTGGCCCGCCGGGATCTCAATGGCCTCGACGCCGAGCCGCGTGCGCGCCGCGTGCCGTGACCAGTCGGGGCTGAGCAGGCGGTCGTTGGCGCCGATGACCGACTCCACTCGCAGCTCGGCCGGCGGCGCGGGTGAGCGCTCGCCCTGCGACTTCTGCGCCTGCGGCTTTAACTGGCCTGCCGCCCAGCGCGCGTCCTCCGGCGAGAGCTCGCCGTACATGATGCGCACGGTGGTCTCCGGGTCCGGCCAGTGGGAGCGGCCCTGGTCGTCGACCTGCCGGCCGCCCGCGAGGTTGAGCACCGGCTCCTTAGCGGCCGCGAGCTGCTCGTTGAAGGACAGGCCCGCCTCCGGCAGGAGCGCGCACAGATAGACGAGCGCCTTCAGCGGACGCCGCGCCGCCACCACCGGCCCAACAAGCCCGCCGAGCGAGTGCGGCACGAGCACGACGTCGCCCGCGTCGCCAAGGGCGCGGTCGATCTCGTCCGCGTATTCGTTCAGGCCCGCCTCGGTGTCCTCGGACGGGAGGTCCGGGACCACCACGTCGTGTCCGCGGTTGCGGAGCGGGCCGGTCAGGCGCTCCCAGCACCAGGGGCCGTGCCAGGCACCGTGGATCAGCGCGAACGTGGCCAGAGCAGGACGACTCTATGCCACTCTCCCGGGCGGTGCTGCTCGTTCTCTGGGACGTCGACGGGACGCTGATCCATGCCGGAGGGCATGGCGCCCGCGCGTTCGAGGAGGCGTTCGAGGCGGTGACGGGCCGGAGCCCCGGGCCGATCGACTGGGCGGGCCGGACGGACCACCACATCGCGCTTTCCATGCTGAACGGCGAGCACGAGCAGCTGCCGGCCGTGCTGGACCGCCTCGTGGTAACGCTCGCGGCGCGCAAGGAGTCGATCGCGCGGGACGGCCAGGTATACCCGGGGGTGCCGGAGACGCTCGCCGCGCTGCACCAGGCGGACGGGGTCATCAACTCGCTCCTCACCGGCAACCTCCAGGCCAACGCCGCGGTGAAGGTAAGCGCCTTCGGGCTCGACCGCTGGCTG
>DASQTS010000268.1:0-4883 GCA_035641775.1 Thermoleophilaceae bacterium | reverse complement strand
CAGCGGCCCTGAGATGCGCTTCTTGTAGCCGCGGTCGCGGAGCTCGCCCAGGAACTGGTCCACCAGGTTGCGGCGGTGGGTGAGGATCAGGATGCCGCCGGTGCGCGAGGCCTCCACGAAGCCCAGCGCGGCGACCGTCTTACCGGCGCCCGTGGCGTGCTCGAACCAGAACCGCCGCGCCGCGCCGGGATCCTCGTCGACGGCATCCGCCGCGGCCTCCTCCTCGGCCTCCTCGGCCGGATCCCAGTCGAGCGGCTCCTCGTCGGGCAGCTCGTCGCCCTCGAGCTCCACCTCACCGGAGTGGAGCTCCTCCAACCGGGCCGGTCCCTTGCCGTTGCGGCCGATCAGCAGCTCGGACTCGAGCGCGATCAGCGTGCCCGACAGCGCGTCGACCTGGTGCGCCGACAGCGTCGTGCCGTCCGCGAGATGAGGCTCCTCCTCGGACAGCAGCCGCTCCAGGCCGAGCATCAACGAGAACTCGCGCCGCCATTCGACCGACGGCTCCGAGCGCCCCTCGTCCAGCTCCTTCAGCGCCGCGTCGAGCGCGGCGCGGCGCGCGCTGCTGTCCGCCAGCGCGGCAGCGGCGTCCTCCCCTTCGAGGACGAAGGGCTCTCGCGCGAATTTCTCGGCGCGCTTCAGTTCACCGCCGGAAACCGGCGAGGCATCGGCCACGGAGCTCGTTTCAGCCACGGTAAGGCGTTCTCAATAAGGGAGGGACGTACCGAGTTGCTCGTCAGGAGACAGCGGGGTACGCCCGTGATGCGCCGCCGCTCTCTTGAGTCCCGGGAGAAGCGACGGGCCAGGTCCTTGGGGGACGCTTGGCGTTTACCTATTGAAGCACACGCGGCCACCGAATGGGGCGGCGGCGCTCTGCCATCCTTCCGCGCGTGCGCCGGTTCGTACCGCTTCTCGTGCTCCTCGCGCTGGCGGCCGGCTGCGATTCGGAGGATGCCCCGGCCCCGTCGGCGAGCTTCGTCCCGGGCGGGCGTGACGCATTCGAGGCCAAGGTCGAGAAGGCCGGCAGGCCGGTCGTCGTAAACAAGTGGGCCTCCTGGTGCGGACCCTGCCGGCTCGAGTTCCCGTTCTTCCGCAGTCAGGCCGAGAAGCGCAAGGGCGAAATCGTCTTCATCGGCGTCAACTCGAACGACAACCGCGGCGACGCGGAGAAGTTCCTCGACGAGGAACCCGTGCCGTTCAAGCACTTCGAGGACCCGAAGCTGGAGATCGCGGCGTCCTTCAACGCCGTGCAGGCGTTCCCGAGCACCGCCTACTACGACAAGAAGGGCGAGCTCGCCTATGTGCACCAGGGCGGCTACTCCGACGAGGAGGCCCTGGCGAAGGACATCGAGCGCTACGCCCGCTGACGTGGAGGTGCGCAAGGCACGCAGCCACGACGAGGTCGCCGCCGCGCTCGAGCTCCGCGAGCAGATTTTCTGCGGCGAGCAGGGCGTGTCGTTCGAGGCCGACCAGGACGGTCGCGACCCGGAGGCCACGCACATCGTGGCCGTGGACGGCGGCGCCGTGATCGGAACCTGCCGCCTGCTGTTTCGCGGCGAGGTGGCCCGCCTCGGGCGGCTGGCCGTGGAGCGCGAGCGGCGTGGCGACGGCGTGGCCGCCGCGATCCTGCGGGAGGCCGACAGGGTCGCGACCGAGGCGGGTGCGGAGACGATCGCGCTGCACGCGCAGACCTACGCGCTCGCGCTCTACCGGCACGCCGGCTACGAGGAGCGCGGTTCGACCTTCGTGGAGGAGGGCATCGAGCATGTGGCCATGGAGAAGCCGCTTGCCTGAGCTGAGGATCGACCCGCTGACGGGCCTCCGCGTGATCGTCGCGGGTGAGCGCGGCTCGCGGCCGGGCGCGTTCCTCGACGTGGCGCCGCGCGCGCCGATCGATCCCGAGACGGACCCGTTCGCGGCCGGTCACGAGGACCACACGCCGCCCGAGGTCTACGCGCTCCGCGACGACGGCTCGTGGCAGGTGCGGGTCGTCCCGAACCTCTATCCGGCGTTGTCCGAGGACGGCGGCTCCGAGGCCACCGGCGACCCGCTCGCCGGTGGGCGCGGCCAGCCGGACCTGTTTGCGAGCCGCCCGGCGACCGGGGCGCACGAGGTCGTGGTGAACGCGCCCGACCCGGTGACGTCGCTGGCGGACCTCACGCCGGAGCAGGTGGACACCGCGATGTCCGTATGGCGCGAGCGCATGCGGGCGCACTCGGACGCCGCCTACGTACACGTGATCGTGAACGAGGGAAAGGAGGCCGGCGCCTCGCTCCCCCACACGCACGCGCAGCTCTACGCGCTCCCATTCGTACCGGCCGCGGTGGCGCGCGAGCGTGAGCGCTTCACGGCCTACTCGGACCGCACACAGGGGCGCAACCTGCTCGAGGACGTGGTGCAGGAGGAGGTGCGCCGGCGCGAGCGCGTGGTGGCGATCGACGACGAGGCGGTGGCGATCGCGCCCTTCGCGGCGCGCGGCCCCTTCCACGTGCTGCTCGCCCCGCGGCGGCCCGTGGCGCGTTTTGCTGAGGACGGCCCGCTCGGCGGGCGCCTCCTCCACGAGGTGCTGAACAGGCTGCGCGCTGAGTTGGGAACGCTGCCGCCGCTCAATATGTGGGTCCGGACCGCGCCGCGCGACGCAGCCAGCTTCTGCTGGCGGATCGAGATCATGCCCCGGCTCGCCCAGCTCGCCGGGCTCGAGATCGGCACCGGCGTGCATCTGAACGTGCTCTCGCCCGAGGACGCCGCTCGGCGCCTGCGCGACGCGGACGTGTAGGTTCCCCGCGCCCGATGCCTCCCGTCCCGCGCCAGGTGCCGATGTTCGCTGCCGAACCTCCTCAGGAGCCGCTCCCGTACGGGCGCTGGGGGGAGGCGCTCGGCGAGCGCTTCGAGGCCGCGGCGGAGACCGGCATCGGCGAGATCACCTGGTTCCCGGACCGCAGCTGGAACGGGCGCACATACGTGCCTGCCACGGCGCCCGCCGAGGGCGGCGGCGAGGTGTTCGGCTACGTGTCCTACACGCGCGATCACGAGGGCGCGCAGGCGGAGCAGTTCCTCGCGGCCGCCGACTTCACGGAGGAGACCGCCGCCGAGAACCCGGACTGGACGCTCGACCTCTCCGACTTTGAGATCGGCCACTGGCGCGGACCGGAGGGCAGGCGCGGGGTGATCACGCTGGTGTGGGGCATCGCGCTCGTGCCGAACGGCGTGGCGGCCACGGCTGAGCTCGGGCCGACCACCACGGACCAGTGCACGCTGGTCGAGGACCGCTTCACGCTCGTGTCGCTCGACGCCTACACGGGCGACTACGTGGAGATCCGCCTCTTCGGCGCCCGCGGCGCAGAGCTGGCCCGCGAGTCGTTGTACGAAGACGACTGACAGCGGTACTTTTGAGGCCGATGGACGGTCTCCCGGGACAGCGCTGCGTGCTGCTCAAGTTCGGCGAGCTCGCGCTCAAGGGGCGCAACCGGCCGCTGTTCGTGAACGCGCTGGAGCGGAACCTCCGCCGCCTTACGGCGGACCTCGGCCCGCTCGAGGTGCGCCACCGCGGCGGGGTGCTGATCGTGTCCGGCCCGATGGATGAGGACGCGCTGGTGGAGCGCTGCCTCGCGCTGCCCGGCGTGAGCGTCGTGCAGCCGGCGCTCCGCTGCGAGCGCGACGCCGCGGCCGCGGCCGACGCCGCGGTGGAGCTGCTGCACGGCCGCCCGGGCCGCACCTTCGCGATCCGCTCGAGCCGTCGCGACAAGCGCTTCCCACTGCGCTCGGTGGACCTCTCGCGCGTGATCGGGGAGGCGGTCCGAGTGCGGCTCGGCCTCGAAGTGGACCTCTCGAAGCCCGACCTCGTCGCGTACGTGGAGGTGGACTCGAAGGAACTGCTCGTCTCGTGCGAGCGGCTGCGCGGCGCCGGCGGCCTGCCAGTGGGATCGAGCGGCCGGGCGCTCGTGCTGCTCTCCGGCGGCCTCGACTCCCCGGTTGCGGCCTACCGCATGATGAAGCGCGGCCTCCGCTGCGACTTCGTGCACTTCAGTGGCCGCCCGTTCACCGGACCGGAGTCGGTCTACAAGGCGTACGCACTCGCCGGGCGGCTTGACCGCTTCCAGGGCGACTCGCGCCTGTTCGTCGTCTCGTTCGGAAACGCGCAGCGCCGCCTCGCCACCGCCGGCGCCGGACGCCTCCAGGTGCTGTCACAGCGGCGGCTGATGGTGAAGGTGGCCTCGGAGGTGGGCCGCCGCGAGGGCGCGGAGGCACTGGTCACCGGCGACTCGCTCGGCCAGGTGGCGTCCCAGACGCTGCCGAACCTCGCCGTTGTCGAGGAGGCGGCCGCGCTGCCGCTGCTGCGGCCCCTGATCGACCGCGACAAGGCCGAGATCGTGGAGATCGCGAAGACACTCGGCACGTACGAGATCTCGATCCTCCCGGACGAGGACTGCTGCCAGCTCTTCTCCTCGAAGCTGGCCGTGACCCGAGGCCTGCCCGACGACCTGCGCCAGATCGAGAAGAGCGCCGACATCGAGGATCTCGTGGACGGCCTGGTCGAGTCCGCCGAGCTCCACCACCCCTGCCTGGAGCAGCCCCGGGCTATCGTCTCCGTCTGAGCCCCGATAGCTCAGCCGGATAGAGCGACTCCCTCCTAAGGAGTAGGCCGCAGGTTCGAATCCTGCTCGGGGCGCTAGGCCTTCGCTATGGCCTTCTTCGCGCGCCGCTTGCGCGTGCCCGACTTCGGCGCCGTCGTCTCCTTCGCCGAACTCGGCGTCGGGTGCGTGAACATCACGAGGTTTGCGCAGAACGTGTCGCCGTTGTCCCTCGACGCGCGCGAGGCGCTCTCCACCTGGATCTCCATCGCGCGGTCGAGCGTCGCGGCCAGCAGGTCCTGGAGCTCGTCCCAG
>DASQTS010000267.1:0-5961 GCA_035641775.1 Thermoleophilaceae bacterium | reverse complement strand
CTACAGCCTGTTCTACGTCAAGCGTGCTCGCGAGGAGCGTGCCGCCGGGCGTGAGACGGATGCGGCCATCGAGGCCGCGGCCGCGACCTCGGGTCGCGCAGTCGTGATCTCCGGCTTCACCGTGATGGTGGCCATGGCCGGGATGTACCTGGGCGGGATCTCGAATTTCGCCTCGTTCGCGACCGGCACGATCATCGTCGTTGCCGTTGCGGTGCTGGGCTCCCTCACGGTCCTCCCCGCCACGCTCTCGAAGCTGGGCGACAGGATCGAGAAGGGCCGCGTGCCGCTCCTCGGCAGGCTCCGGAACCGCAGCGGTCGTGAGGGCCTCGGCTCGCGCTTCCTCGACCGGGTCCTCCGCCGTCCGCTCGTGTCGGCCATCGTGTCCGCCGGCGTGCTCATCGCGCTCGCGGTCCCGACGCTCGGCATCGAGACGTCACTCGGTGGCACCGACGAGAACTCGCGTGAGCTGCCGGTGATGCAGACGTACGACCGCATCGAGGCCGCATTCCCCAGCGAGGGAGGCGCGGAGATGGTCGTCATCAAGGCCGACGACGCCACCTCCCAGGAGGTCGTCGCCGGAATCGAGCAGCTCAAGGCCGAGACAGCCGCCCAGCCGGCTCTCTTCGAGGGCAAGCCGAGCGTCGAGCTCAGCTCGGACAAGACGGTCGCCAGCGTCACGATCCCCACCGTGGGTGAGGGCACTGACGAGCTGGCGATGGACGCTGTCGACGCCCTGCGAGGCGATATCGTCCCGAGCACCGTCGGCAACATCGACGGAGTCGAGGCGTACACATCCGGTGAGGCAGCCGCGACCGGCGACTTCAACGACGCCATGACCGGCAACCTGCCCTACGTGTTCGCGTTCGTGCTGTCGGCGGCATTCCTGCTGCTGCTGGTCACCTTCAGGTCGATCGTCATCCCGATCAAGGCGATCGCCCTGAACCTGCTGTCCGTGGGCGCCGCGTACGGGCTGCTCGTGCTGGTGTTCCAGAACGGCATCGGCGAGTCGCTGCTCGGGCTCGGAAGCGGCGCCATCGCGGCGTGGCTCCCGCTGTTCCTGTTCGTGATCCTGTTCGGCCTCTCGATGGACTATCACGTGTTCATCCTGAGCCGGGTCCGCGAGGCATTCGATCGCGGCATGAGCACCGGCGACGCCGTGGCCCACGGCATCAAGAGCACCGCCGGCGTGGTCACGAGCGCAGCGATCATCATGGTTGCCGTGTTCTCGATGTTCGCGATGTCGTCGGAGCTGCAGATGCAGCAGATGGGCATCGGCCTCGCGGCCGCCGTCCTGATCGACGCGACGATCATCCGCGGCGTCCTGCTCCCGGCCACGATGAAGCTCCTCGGCGACTGGAACTGGTACCTGCCGACGAAGCTCGGCTGGCTGCCGAAGGTGAGCCCGGAGCCGGAAGTACAGCCGGCGTACGGATAACCGAACCACGACATTCAGGCAGACCGAATGGGAATCGCGCCCTCGTGGCGCGATTCTCATTTGTCATGGACTCATCTCGAAACCTCGCAGCAAGAGCAGGGCGCTGGAGCGCCCAGCACCGCAAGAAGGCGATCCTCGGCTGGCTCGCGTTCGTCGTGCTCGCCGTGTTCATCGGCGGGTCGGTCGGCACGAAGACGCTGAGCGACGCGGACTTCGGCATCGGCGAGTCAGGCCGGGCGGACGAGGCCGTCGCGGACCACTTCCCGGAGAAGGCGCCTGAGAGCGTCCTGATCCAGAGCCGAAGCGGCGCCGAAACCCGGGACGCGGGCTTCAGGGCCGTGGTGGACGACGTGGTGACCGGCCTGGAGGGCACCCGGCACGTCCGCAACGTGGCAAGCCCGTACGGGCCGGACAACGCCGGCCTCCTCTCGGAGGACGGGCGCTCGGCGCTCGTGACCTTCGAGCTGCCCGGCAACGACGCCGAGGCGAAGGTCGATCCTTCGCTCGAGGCGGTCGCGGCGCTGCAGAAGGAGCATCCCGGCTTCCGGGTCGAGCAATTTGGCGACGGCAGCGCCGAGAAGGCGCTCAACAAGGCCTTCGAGGACGACTTCCAGAAGGCCGAGTTCACATCGCTTCCGATCACGCTCGTGATCCTGATACTTGCCTTCGGCGCGCTGCTCGCGGCCTTCGTCCCGCTGGTGCTCGCGATCACCGCTGTGGCGGCGGCGATCGGCCTGATCGGCCCGATCAGCCAGATCTGGCCGGTGGACGAGGCGATCAGCTCGGTCGTGCTCCTGATCGGACTGGCCGTCGGCGTGGACTACTCGATGTTCTACCTGCGCCGCGAGCGCGAGGAGCGCGCGCGTGGGCGCTCGGAGGAAGCCGCGCTCGAAGCTGCCGCGGCAACCTCCGGCCGGGCCGTGCTCGTATCCGGCATCACGGTGATCGCCGCGATGGCCGGCATGTACCTCGGCGGCGCCCCCACGTTCCTCTCGTTCGCCACCGGCACGATCCTCGTGGTCGCGATTGCCGTGGTGGGCTCTCTGACGGTCCTCCCAGCGATCCTGTCGAAGCTCGGCGACCGCGTGAACAAGGGCCGTGTCCCGTTCCTGCGCCCCGAGAAGCGTACGGGCGAGCCACGCGCCTGGTCGTGGGTGCTCGACCGGGTGCTCCGCCGGCCGCTCGCCTCGATCGTCGCCGCCGGCGCCGTGCTGGTCGTGCTGGCCATCCCTGTGTTCCACATCCACACCGCGGACTCGGGCGTCGAGGGCCTGCCGCGCTCGCTCGAGATCATGCAGACCTACGACCGCATGCAGGCCGCGTTCCCCGGCGAGACCTTCAGCGCGGACATCGTGGTCGAGGGCGGTCGTCTCGACCGGGCGGAGCTGCGAGCCGCGGCGGCGGAGGTGCGTGAGATCGCGCGCGACTCCGCCCACTTCCAGGAGCCCGTGACGGTGGAGACGAGCTCAGACGACCAGCTCGCCGTCGTCGAGGTGCCCCTGGCCGGCACCGGCACGAACGAGCGCTCCACCTCCGCCCTGGACGCACTCCGCGAGGACGTGGTCCCGCAGGTGTTCGGCGGGCTTGCGAGCGGCGAGGTGGTCGGCGTGGCCGGCTTCACCGCCGGGTCGGTGGACTTCAGCGACCAGATGGCATCGCGCATCTGGTACGTGTTCGCCTTCGTCTTCGCGGTCGCGTTCGCGCTGCTGCTCGTCACGTTCCGGTCGATCGTGATCCCGATCAAGGCGATCCTGCTGAACGTGCTTTCCGTCGCAGCGGCCATGGGGATCGTCACCTGGATCTTCCAGGACGGCAACCTCGAGAGCCTGCTCGGCTTCGACTCCACCGGAGCTATCACCGCCTGGTTCCCGATCATGCTGTTCGTGATCCTGTTCGGGCTGTCGATGGACTACCACGTCTTCATCCTCAGCCGGATCAAGGAGGCGGTCGACCGCGGCCAGTCGACGGACGAGGCCGTGAGCCACGGGATCAAGTCCACCGCCGGCGTGGTCACCGCGGCGGCGATGGTGATGGTCGGCGTGTTCGCGATCTTCGCGACGCTGTCGTTCATCGACATGAAGCAGTTCGGCGTCGGCCTCGCCGCCGCGGTGCTGATCGACGCGACGCTGGTGCGCGGCGTGATGCTCCCCGCCGCGATGAAGCTGCTCGGCGACTGGAACTGGTACCTGCCGAGCTGGCTCGAGTGGCTGCCGAAGGGGCCGGCGCTCGAGGGCGATGCGCCGCAGCCGGGGCCCGAACGCGAGCCCGAGGAGCTTCCCCGGGCCGCCTAGTACCCTGAGCCCAATGGTGGCCCCGGCCACACCGGCAGCGATTCACTGGCTGACTCCAGGGAGTCCGACGTACATGCTGCTGAAGGTCGGGGCCATCGCGGGGCTCATACTGCTTCGCGTGCAGATGGCACGGCGGGCGCGCGCTCGCCAGCGCGAGGAGCCGCCCGCCCCCACCGACGTGTGAGCTCGGGCACGGCCTACTGGCTCGACGAGCCGTACGAGGCCAGGGCGCCGCTCGACGGCGACGCGGACGTGGACGCCTGCGTCGTCGGGGGCGGCGTGGCGGGGCTGGCCTGCGCGCTGCGGCTGGCGCGGCACGGCGTGGACACGCTCCTCGTAGAGGCCGGAACGGTCGCCGGCGGCGCCAGCGGGCGCAACGGCGGCTTCCTCATCGCCGGCACGGCGCTGTTCCACAACGACGCGCGCGCGCGGCTCGGCGCGGAGCGCGCCAGGGCGGTCTACGCGCGGACGCTCGTGGCCCAGGACGAGGTGGTCGAGCTCGCCGGGGAGCTCGGCGCCGCGGACAGCGTGCGCCGGGTCGGGCTGCTGCGGCTCGCGGTGTCCGAGGAGGAGGCGGAGCACGTGCGCTCGCACGCCGCCGCGCTCCGGGCCGACGGCTTCCCCGGCGAGCTGGTTGAGCGCGACGACCTTCCGCCCGCACTTCGGCGCTCCGGCCTGGTGGGCTGCGTCACCGAGCACGACGCCGCTCTCCATCCGGTCCGCTGGTACCGCGCGCTCGCCGCCGCGGCCGAGTCCGCCGGCGCGCGCATCGTCGAGGGCACGCGCGCCGTGGCGCCGGTGCCGGCGCCGGCCGAGCGGCCCGTCGTGACCGAGCGTGGACGCGTGAGGGCGCGACACGTGATCGTGGCGGCGGACGGCGCGCTGCCTGCGCTCGTCCCGGACTACGCGGACCGCGTGCGCGCGCGCCGCCTCCACATGGTCGCCGTCGAGCCGCTTCCGCCCGCAATCGACCGGCTGGTGTACGCCCGCTGGGGCCACGAGTACCTCCAGCAGCTCCCCGACGGCCGCGTGCTGGCGGGCGGCTTCGGCGACATGGACGGCGAGCGGTCGTACACCGACAGCAACGACGGCGAGCCGCTCGTCTGGGAGCGCGTCCACCGCTACCTGCGCGAGGAGCTCGGCCTCGACGCCGAGGTCACCCATCGCTGGGCGGGCATCGTGGGCTACACCGACGACCAGCTTCCCTACGCCGGCGAGGTCCCGGGCCGGCCTGGCCTGTACGTGGCCGGCGGGTACTCGGGCCACGGCAACGTCCCGGGCTACATGTGCGGCCGCGACATCGCCGACGCGATCGCCGGCGGCCCGCCCGGGTCGCTGTTCAGGGCCTGAAGCTCGGCGGCGCGAGCCTGGCGCGCTTCGGCCCCACGAGCCGGGGCAGCAGCCGCCTGTTCCCGTTGAACCGGATCGTCACGCTCGGCCTGCCGAGCCGCGCCGGCGGCCTGCGCGTGCCGAACAGGAACTCGCAGTTGCGGTTCAGCCGGCCGCCCACGCTGCGCGCGGGCCGGTCGCCGGCCATCACCCGCATCGTGACCGTTCCGCGGCAGCCCTGCCGGGCGCTCACGCCGCGCGGCGTGAGCAGGTCGCCGGTCGCGATCAGCCGGCTGCCGCGAATGAAGGCCGTAGCCGAGAAGGAGCGCGGCGGCCGCAGCCCGAGCGCGCGCGCCGCCATGAGCGGGTCGTCCGTGATGAGGGCGTCCACGCCGGCCGATCGCGCCGCCCGAACGTCCGCACGGCGGTTGAGCGTGAATGGCGCGACGTCCAGCCGGGCGGCGTGTGCCCGCCGCACGTAATCTGCACTCACAGGCCACTCCGCCGAGATGAAGGTGTAGTCCCTGTCGTCCGCGGTCTGCAGGTAGGGCTCGTTGATCGCCTGGATGGCCAGCAGGCTCGTACGCACCCCCGGCAGCCGCTGCCGGGCCACGTCGAGGCTCGCCGCGAGAAAGGCCTGGATGATGAGCTGCCTGCGCGGGATCCCGCTCGCGATCACGGCGTCCATCACCCGGTTCGCGTACGCGTTTGAGGGGTCGAAGTCGGGATCGTTCGGCACGTTCCTGATCTCGAGGTTCACCTGCCCGCCCGCCCGCTTCGCGAAAACGAGCACCTGCTGAACCGTCAGGATCCGCGCCGGCCTCCGCGCCGCGCGTGTCGGCAGGCCGCTGCCGGGGCTGCCCAGGACGTCGGTGCGGCAGCCCCGCAGTTCGGCCAGCGTGACCG
>DASQTS010000266.1:0-8648 GCA_035641775.1 Thermoleophilaceae bacterium | reverse complement strand
TGCATCTTCTCGACGTTCGGCGTGACGCCGGGCTCGTCCGCGGCGCACTTGATGAACGCGGCCTTGATGCCCGTGCCCTGGATGCCGTTCTCGATCTCGTGGACGTAGATCTCGGCGATCTGGTCCTCGTTTCTCGTCAAGAGACCCTGCGGAAGGTGGTCGTACGTGTAGACGCCGGTGGCGAGGATCACGTTCAGTCCGCTCTCGTCCGCCACGCGGCTGCTGAAGCGGGCGTCGCGGTGGAGGAACATGGCGCTCGGCTCGACGACGGTCGCTACGCCGTGACCCTTCACGGCGCTGGCATCGCTCATCGCGGCCTCCCACTCGGCGTCCTCGTCATAGAGGTGCGGGAACTGGAAGCGCGTGGCCTCGTCCGTCGCGCGGAAATGCTCGTGTATGAGCGTGAGCCCGAGCTCGTCGACGTCTACGGGCCCGCGCGTCGTCTCGACTGTGGCCATGTGAAGCTCTCTTCCGGTCGCGGTGCGAAGGAGAACCTAACCGGGCGTGGCGCCGCGGTGCGCGCCGGCGCTAGGCGTAGCGCGCGTTGTCGGCCCGCTGGCTCTCGCGCGCGTCGATCATCGTGCCGACCAGTACGCCGACCACCGTGATGATCAGGGCGATGAGGAGCCGGAGCAGAATCGACGCATCGACCCCGTGAATCACGATCGCCCCAACCGCAAGGAGGAGCGGGAACAGAAGCGGCAACGACTTCCACTTCCCCGGCGCGGCATAGCCAAAGCCGACGCCGGCGAGGAAGAACAGCAGGTAGGAGATCACGCCGGGAATCATTCCCCCGGGAAGCCGCTTCGAATCGCGCGAACTGAAGCGGGGCAGCCAGGATTCGAACCTGGAATCCCCGGTTTTGGAGACCGGTGCCTTAGCCGTTTGGCCACTGCCCCTCGGTGTTTGATCGTAGCGCCGAGCCCTACAGTGGCCGCGTGAGCTGTCACTCCACCGAGGTCGCCGTTGTCGGCGCCGGCGTCAGCGGGCTGTCGGCGGCCCATGCGCTTCGGCGACGTGGTGTTGGTTGCCGCGTGTTCGAGGCGGGGGTTCCGGGTGCGGGTCAGTCGGCCGGCCGCACGCGCGTGTTTCGTCATGGTCACGACGACGAGCGGCTCACTCGGCTAGCCGTTCGCGCGCGTGAGGAGTGGGTTCGGCTCGAGGCTGAGCTCGACGCCTCGCTGCTCGGTCGCCAGGGCGTTCTGATCTGCGGGCCCACAGGCGGGGGGCGCGCTGCCGCCTTTGAGGCCGCGGGTGTGCCGGCCCGGGTGCTTGGGCGCGACGAGCAGGTAGCCGCGCTCTCGGCCTTGACGCCGCCTGAGGACGAGGCGCTTCTCGATGAGCTCGGCGGCGGCATCGACGTTCGCGCGGTCGTCGACGGGCTCGCCTGGGCACTTGCGGATCAGCTCGTCACGGCCGAGGTGTTCGCCGTCCGCGAGCGCGGTGGGCACGTCGAGCTCCAGACGTCCGAGGGCCTCTGGGAAGCCGGCCGGGCGATCGTCTGCCCCGGCGCGGGCCTCCACGAGCTGACCGCGGAGCTCGGCCTCGACATCCCGCTCACGCTCGACCTCCACGCGCGCGCCGCGTTCGCGGTCCGCGAGCCGGGCGCGGCACTCGCGTGCCTGCAGGACCGCTCCGGCGCACACGGCGAGATCGTCTACGGTGCGCCGATGCCCGACGGGCGCCACTACGCCGTCGGCCTCGGAGGCGAGCACGAGCCGCCGGTCGACAAGGCGATCGCGCGGCTGACCGCGTATGTCGAGCGAGCGCTCCCCGGGCTCGATCCGGAGCCGGCGTCCGTCCGCCTGTGCCGGACGAGCATTCTCCCCTGGGGCGCCGACGCCTTCGCCACCTGGCGCGCCGGGAACGTGGACGCCCTCGCCGGCGCCAACCTTTTCAAGTTCGGCCCGCTGCTGGGCGAGCTGCTCGCGGACCGCTCCGACGAGCTCCTGCCCGACGCGCAGCTCGGCCGCGCGAGGACTGCAGCCGGTCAGCCCTCTTCGCCCAGCGCCTGACGCACGCCCGGCACCACCTCGGCGGCGAACAGCTCGATCTGGCGAACCGGGTCGTTGCCTCCGGGGCCGAACACGAAGTCGTCGAAGCCGAGCTCGCGCCGGAAGCCGGCGAGTGCCTCGACCCAGTGCGAGGGCGGACCCTGCAGCCGCCCGCGCTCCTCCCCGTCCGTGATCTCCCCGCTGAGGTTGTAGATCCGTCGCACGTCGCTCGGCTCCCGGCCGGCGCGGACCGCGGCCTCGTCCAGGCGCCGCCGCATCTCCGGGATCGCGTCGGGTCCCGCGTTGCCGAATGAGGGGAACCAGCCGTCCGCGAGACGCCCCGTCAACCGCAGCATCCGCGGCTTGTACGCGCCCACCCAAATCTGGATCGAGTGCGCCGGCGGCGGCCCCGGCTTGAAGCCGCGCACCGAGTGGTGCTCGCCCTCGTACGTCACCGACCGCTCGCCGCCCCACGCGAGTCGCAGGATCTCGATCGCATCCTCGAGCGCCTCAACGGACTCGCCCGGCTCGCGCCGCGGGCCGCCCATCCCAGCGACTCCGTCCCAGAACGCCCCGGCCCCGATGCCGAGCTCGAAGCGCCCGCCGCTCATCACGTCGAGCGACGCGCCCACCTTCGCCAGCATCGCCGGTGGCCTGAGCGGCAGGTTCGCGACAGCCGGAAAGAAGCGCAGCCGCTCGGTGCGCGCGAGCAGGTCGGCGATAAGCGCGAAAGTGTCCAGGAAGCGCGGCTGGTACGGGTGGTCCTGAATGCCGACGAGGTCGAGCCCGCCGCGCTCGGCAGCGTCGACCTGCCGCAGGAGCTCCGGGTAGCCCTCGGCTGCCGGGTTGAGGAAAACGCCGCAGTTCACGGCATTCAAGAGGGCTGCCTCGGCGAGTGGCGCATGGATTGGGCCAACAGCACCCAATCGATGCGCCAGTTGGCCAGCGGCAGCCGCTGCGAGTGGGTCGTCGGATGCATGGGAGATGCGGGCGGAGGGAATCGAACCCCCACGGCCTCTCGGCCACGAGCACCTAAAGCTCGCGTGTCTGCCTAGTTCCACCACGCCCGCGCAACCAGCGCAAGAAACGCCGCTGCAAGGGTATTGTGCCCTCGATGGCCGACACCGTCCTCGTCCATCCCAACCGGGACAAGCCCGAGTCGAAGGCCACCAGGGCCGTCGTCATCCTGCTGCTGCTCACGAGCGCGATGCTGATCCTCGTCATCACGATCGGTGGCTGGTCGCAGCTCCAGGGCATGCAGATCGTCTCGTTCGGCTACGCGATCCTCTACATCGTCATGGCGTTCTTCGTCGGCAGGTGGAACCGCGGTGTCCTGCCGGTGGCGGCCGGGCTCGCGATCCTGTTCGCGGTCGTGGCCGCCGTCGCGGGTCCCGCGTGGTTCGAGCGCGACAAGGCCGGCTTCGACGACCCGGCGCTCGAGCCGTCGATCCTCGGCCTCCTGACGCTCATCCTCGTGCCGGTCCAGCTCCTGCTCGTGGCGTTCGCGATGCGCGGCTTCCAGCAGCAGTGGAGCACGGAGATCGAGGTCTCGCGCGACGAGGCCGGCCGCTACGGCCCGGATGCACGCGGCGGCGAGCCCCAGCCGGCCTAACGTTCCCGCTGAACGCGCCTAGGATTCACCCCGTCGCCCGGGTGATGGAATCGGTAGACATCGGGTCCTCAAAAGGCCCTGTCCTTCGGGGCGTGTGGGTTCGAATCCCACCCCGGGCATGACGGTCGACTCCTTTTCAGAGGCTGAAATGCTCGTCGACGAGTTCGGGCCGCGGGCGCCTGGCTCGGATGCCGAGCGGCGCGCGGCCAAGCATCTCGCGGCTCGGCTCGGGGAGCTCGGGCGCGAGGCGGAAGTCGAGACGTTCCCGGTGTGGCCGGCGTGGGCCACCGGCTACGCCATCAACGCGGCGGTAGCCGTCATCGGCAGCATCCTCTCGGTCTCGAGCGGCACCCTCGGCACGATCGTCGTCCTCGTCGCGACCGTCCTGACCTTCCTCGACCTCTCCGGGATCCTTCCTACCACCCGCCGGCTGCTAGGGCGGCGCGCGTCGCAGAACGTCGTCTCGTGGGGCGACCGCGACAAGCCCGGCGCGCTATTCCTCGTGGCCCACTACGACAGCGGCCCCACCCGTACGCGGGCGCTTCATCCGCTTTTCCTCGCCATGCTCGTCCTGCTCGCCTGCTGCGTCCTCCGCGCCGCCGGCATGAGCGGCACCGCGCTCACGGTCGTCCAGTTCATCCCCACGGCCACCCTGATCGTGTACGTGGCGCTCCTGCTCGACGTGATCCTCTCCCCCGCGGCCCCGGGCGAGAACGACAACGCGTCCGGCGTCGCGGTCGTCCTCCGCGCCACCGAGCGCCTCGACCAGGACGGGCTGGACAGCTTCGGCGTACACGTCGTCTTCACCGGCTCGCAGAAGGCCATGGCGCAGGGCATGCGCGCGTTCCTCAAGGCGCACCGCGGCGAGCTCACCTCCGGCGACGTGGCCCTCGTCAACGTCGACTCCGTCGGCAGCGGCGAGCTCCGTCTGACGAAGAAGGAGGGCCCGCTCCTCTCGACCAAGTCGCACCCTCAGCTGCTCGGGCTCGTGGACACGGACACGTTCGCGAACCGCGAGCCGAGCGACGGCTACGCCGCGAGCTCCGCCGGCATCGCAGCAACAACGATCAGGGCGGACGGCGCGCGCCTCGAGGAGGAGGCGCTCGCCGAGGCCGACGAGCTCGTCGTCGAGCTGGCGCAGAGCCTCGACGAGGAGCTCAGCCAGCCCTGACGCTGAATTCCGCGATCCAGTCGAGCGCGTCCGGGTTCGCGAGCGAATCGCGGCTCGCCGTGCTCTCCGGGGCCGCGCCGAGCAGGATCTTCTTCACCGGCACCTCGAGCTTCTTGTTGGAGAGCGTCCGCGGCACCTCCGGGATCGGCACGATCCGGTCGGGCACGTGGCGCGGCGAGCAGTGCTCGCGGACCCGCCGCCGGATCTCGGCGGCCACCTCGTCCGTCAGCCCGCCCTCGCGCGGCACGACGAACAGGATCATCTCGTCCTCGACGTCCACCACCAGGCTGTCGAGCACCTCCGGCACCGCCTCTACCGCGCTGTAGATCTCGCTCGTGCCCATGCGCACCCCGCCGCGGTTGATCGTCGAGTCCGAGCGCCCGTAGATCACCGCGGTGCCGCGCTCGGTGATCTTGATCCAGTCGCCGTGGCGCCAAACGCCCGGGAACATGTCGAAGTAGCTCGAGCGGTAGCGCTCGCGGTCCGGGTCGTTCCAGAAGTAGATCGGCATCGACGGCATCGGCTCGGTGATCACGAGCTCGCCCACCTCGTCCACGAGCGGCCGCCCGTCCTCGCTCCACGCCTCGACCGCCGCGCCGAGGCAGCGCGCCTGCAGCTCGCCCGCGTAGACCGGCAGCAGCGGGCATGCCCCCACGAACGCCGTGCACATGTCCGTGCCGCCGCTCGTCGAGAAGAGCCACACGTCCGGGAACTGCTCGTAGATCCACTCGAACGCCTCGGGCGCGAGCGGCGAGCCAGTGGAGCCGATGCTCTTGAGCGACGGGATCGGCGGCGGCTTCACGCCCGCCTTCATCGACGCCGCGATGAAGCCGGCGCTGGTGCCGAACGTCGTGACCCCCGCCTCGGCGCCGAACCGCCACAGCCGCTCCGGGTCCGGCTGGCCGTCGTAGAGCACGATCGCCGCGCCGGCCAGCAGGCCGCCGAGCACGAAGTTCCACATCATCCAGCCGGTCGTGGTGAACCAGAAGAAGCGGTCGCCCGGGCCGAGATCCGAGTGCAGGCGCGCCTTCTTCAGGTGCTCTATCAGGATCCCGCCCTGCCCCTGCACGATCGCCTTCGGCAGCCCCGTGGTCCCAGACGAGTAGAGCACCCACAGGGGGTGGTCGAACGGGAGCCGCTCGAACTCGAGCTCCGCCGGCTCGGCGAGCAGCGAGCCCCAGTCGCTCGGCACCATCACCGTGTGCTCGATCGAGGGGATCGCGGCCACGATCTCGGCGACCCGGTCGCGCCTGTCGAAGTCCTTCCCGCCATACCGATAGCCCTCCGTGGCGAGCAGCAGCTTCGGCTCGATCTGCTTGAAGCGGTCCACCACGGTCGGGGTGCCGAACTCGGGCGCGCAGCTCGACCAGACGGCGCCGATGCTCGCGCACGCCAGGAACGCGACGACCGTCTCGGGCAGGTTCGACATGTACGCCGCCACCCGGTCGCCACGCTCCACTCCGAGCCGGCGCAGCCCGGCCGCGCAGCGCGCGACCTGGTCCGCCAGCTCGTCCCAGGTGACCTCGGCGAGCGGCTCCGACTCCGACGCGTGCACGATCGCCACCTCGCCCGGCCGCGCCTCCTCGAAGAGCCGCTCGGCGTAGCTCAGCTCCGCGCCCGGGAACCACTCGGCCCCGGGCATGTCGCGGCTCACAAGTACCCGCTCGTACGGCGCACCGATCTCGAACCACTCCCAGAGCGCGCCCCAGAACCCCTCGAGGTCCTCGACGGACCAGCGCCACAGCTCGTGATAGTCGGAGAAGCCGCGCGCCCGCATGAAGCGGGCCATCTCGGTCGACTCAGGGTCCGACGGCGTCCACAGAAGTCGTCCCTCCGGCATGGCGGCGTGATTCTAGGCGCGCCTCGCGCTCCAGGCGGCGGCGCCGCTCGTCCTGCACCAGCGGGCCGAGGACGACGAGCGCGAGCAGGGGAGTTACGCCCATCACAACGAACGCCGCCGGCCACGACACCGCGGACGCCAGCGCGCCGAGGCCGACGGGCACCCCGGCCGCCACCACGCGCATGGCCGTGTTCTGAATCCCCATCGCCTTGCCCGCCTGGCGCCTGCCCGAGATCTCCGCCGCCGCGGTGAACGAAAGGCCGTTCCAGCTCATGGCCGCGACGCCGCCCGCCATCAGCAGCGGCACCGCGATCGGCCCCGCTGCGGCCGCGGTTAGGAGCAGGACGCCCGCCAGCGCCGCGAGTCGCCGGAACGGCTCGATCCGCTCGTCGCGCAGGTCCGACCACCGGCCCGCAGAGGCGCGCGCGACGGCCGCCCCCACCTGCACCACGCCCAGGGCGATCGCGGCGTCGTGGGCGGACCAGCCGCGCTCGCCGTACAGGTAGAGCACCAACAGCGACGTGATGCCCACCTGGCCGATGATCATGAGCGACGACGCCGCGCTCAGCCGCCAGATGCGCGGGTCGCGCACGGCGTCGGGCGCAGGCGGCGCGGCGGACTCGATGCGGGGCCCGTCGCGCAGCCACACGGCGGCGGCCACCGCGGCCAGCGCCATCACGCCGGCGAGCGCATACAGCGCGCCGTCCACGCCTGCGCTCGACGCCAGCGGCGGCAGGCTGAACGACGCCGCGGCCGCGCCCACCGGCACGGCGGTCTGCCTCAGCCCCAGCGCCAGCCCGCGCTCATCGCGCGGGAACCAGCCGAACACGGCGCGGCCGCTCGCGGCGATCGCGCTCGCGCCGAGCATGCCCGAGAGCGTCATCGACGCGAGCAGCGCCACGTAGCCGTCCGAGGCGCCGGCGCCCACCATCGCGAGCGCGCCCGCCATCAGCCCGCCGGCGATCACGAAGCGCTCCCCAACCCGGTCGGACAGCACTCCCCACGCGAGCAGCGTGGCGACCGTGCCGAGCGCGAACGCGGTGAAGACGGCCGTGACCTCGACGAGCGAGAGCCCGAACGTCTCCTGGATGGCCGGGCCGAGCGCCGGAAGTCCGCCCTGCACCGCGGCGAGCGCCGCCGTGGCCAACGAGCCCGCTCCGAGCACCACCCAGCGGTAGCGGGATGGCGAAGTGGAAGGGCTCACCCTTTCGAGGCTAGACAGGCGTGACGGGGTTCCGCTTCGCGGGCCACGAGCGGTCGCGCGACGCATACGCGGCAAAGCGCTTCACCAGCTCGCGCCGCAGGTCGCCCGGCTGCACAACGGCGTCGATCACCAGCTCGGAGGCGAGGTGGAGGATGTCGATCTCCTCGCTGTACTCGGCGCGCAGCTCCTCGGTGCGGCGCGCGCGCTCCTCGTCGTCCTCGATCGCCTGCAGCTGGTTGTAGAAGACTGCGTTGATGGCCGCCTGCGGGCCCATCACGGCAATCTTCGCGTTGGGCAGCGCGATGCACGCATCCGGGTCGAAGGCCGGCCCGGCCATCGCGTAGAGCCCCGCGCCGTACGACTTGCGCACGATCACCGAGATCTTCGGCACCGTCGCCTCCGACACGGCCGAGATCATCTTCGCACCAGCGCGGATGATGCCCTGGCGCTCGACCTGCGTGCCGATCATGAAGCCCGGCACGTCGGCGAGGAACAGCAGCGGCAGGTTGAACGCGTTACAGGTCCAGATGAAGCGCGCCGCCTTGTCGGCCGAGTCCACGAACAGCACGCCGCCGCGCTGCTTCGGCTGGTTCGCGACGATCCCGACCACGCGCCCGTCGAGCCGCGCGTAGCCCACGATCAGCTCCTTCGCCCAGCGCTTCTGGACCTCGAGGAACGAGTCCGCGTCCACGAGCGAGTCGATCAGAGCGAGCATGTCGAACGGCTTGTTCTCGTCCGCGGGGATGTCGGGGAGCTCACCTGCGGGCTCCGCCGGCGGCGCCACCGGCGGCACCTCCTCCCAGTTCGAGCCGAAGTAGCCGAGGTAG
>DASQTS010000265.1:0-3857 GCA_035641775.1 Thermoleophilaceae bacterium | reverse complement strand
ATCTCGCTGCCGACCGAGGACAAGTTCCTCACCACGCGCGCAGAGCTCTCAGACACGATGGCGATGACGCTCGGCGGCCGCGCGGCGGAGGAGATCGTGTTCGGCGAGGTCACGACCGGCGCCTCGAACGACCTCGAGAAGGTCACCGCCACCGCCAAGCAAATGGTCATGCGCTTCGGTATGTCGGAGAGGCTGGGCCCGCGCGTGTTCGGCCACGACCACGGCCAGCCGTTCCTGGGACGCGAGTTCAGCTCGGAGCCCGACTACTCCGACGAGATCGCCCGCGAAATCGACGACGAGATCCGGCGCATCGTCGAGGAGGCGCACCAGACCGCGCGCGCGGTGCTCGAGGAGCACCGCGAGGGCCTCGACGTGACCTCCGAGATCCTGCTGCGCCGCGAGACGATCGAGCGCGAGCAGTTCATCGAGCTGCTCGCGGGCAAGAGCGAGGACGACGTGTTCGGCGCCGAGGCGCCGCCCGTCCCCGTGCCCCCGGTCGCCCCCGAGGCGCCGGAGCGCAAGCCCGCGCCGCAGCCGAAGACGCTGCCGCGTCCCGGCCTTGCCGGCGGCGCCGCGGAGATGCGCGCGGACAGCCGCGCACCCGAAAAGCCCTAGCTCAGCAGGCCGAGCAGCTCGTTCACGTCGTCCTCCGTGTTGTGGACGTGCCAGGACGTGCGCAGCAGGCCCGCCCGTGCGGCGGCCATCACGCGAGTCCCCTCGAGCCGCGCCTCGGCCTCCGGAAGCTCGACCGACACGATCGCCGAATCGCCGGAAGGCAGGCCGAGCCCGTCGCGGAAGCGGTTCGCGAGCCGTAGGTCGTGCTCGTGGATCGCGTCGATGCCGATCTGCAGCAGCAGCTTGAGCGTCGGCGCCGTGGCCACCCAAGGGAACCAGGCGGGGCTCACGTCGAAACGGCGCGCCTCCGGCGCCAACCGCAGCGGGGTGCCGTAGAAAGATGCGTAGGGGTCGACGCCCGCATACCAGCCGGCCGCGTGCGGCGTCAGCGTCTCGGCCAGCTCCGGCCGGACGGTGAGGAACGCGGTGCCGCGCGGCGAGCAGAGCCACTTGTAGGCGCTGCACGCGAGCGCGTCGACGCGGGTGGCGTCGAGTGGCAGCCAGCCGCACGCCTGCGTCGCGTCCACCACAACGCGGGCGCCCTGCGCGGCGGCCGCGTCGGCCACGGCGTCGAGGTCGGCCAGCTCGCCCGTGGCCGACTGGACGGCACTCAGCGCCACAACGTCGGTGCGCTCGTCGACCGAGTCCGCGAGGGCGTCCACGGCGACGAGCTCGACCTCGATGCCGCGGCCCTGCGCGAGGAACGGCCACAGCAGCGAGGTGAACTCGGGCTCCGCCGAGAGGACGCGCGCGCCGTCCGGCAGCGACGCCGCCACCAGCCCGACCATGCTCGACGTGTTGGAGCCGATCGCGACCCACTCGACCGGCACTCCCACCATCCGGGCGAACGATTCGCGCGCGGCCTCGGTCGAGTCGCCCCAGTGCTCCCAGCTGGTGCGCCCGCCGTGCCAGTCCTCGAGCGCCGCCTGGAAGGCCTCCCATGCCGGGTCGGGCGGAAGGCCGTAGCTCGCCGTGTTGAGGTACAGCGTCTCCGGGTGCCAGAGCCGCTGCGCCTCGGCGATCTCCACTACGCCGGAGCCGGCGCCTGCGCGGTCTCCGCCTCGATCGCGCGGACGCTCACGACGATGTAGGCGATCCCGATCGCCAGGATCACTGCCATCGCCACCAGCACGCCCACGTCGTCGCCAGTCGGCTTGGCGACCATGTCGAAGACGACGAGCGCGAAGGTCACGTAATCCACGCGCGCCGTCACGATCAGCTTGCGGATGTCGGCCCGCAGCCGGGGCCATAGCCGGCCACCCTGGCCCTCCATCTCAGCGGCGATCCGCTCGCTCGCCGGCTTGATGAAGAACAGGCCGGTGACGAAGGTGGCGGCGTAGCCGACGAGACCGAGAATGATCCACAACTGGTCGAACGACCACGCGTCGCTCTCGATCACAAGGGCGATTCCGAAGATCACGACGACCAGCGAAGCCGGCACGAACAACCGCATGGCGAGCCACTCCTGGTCCTTGAGGAAGCGCTTGATCGCGGCCTCGTCCGACTCGCGGTCGTACGTCGTGGCGAGAACGAGGCTGAGGAAGCCGGCGCCGATCCAGACGATCGAGGCGCCGATGTGGATGAACAGGAGCAGCTCATAGAGGGTCATGAGCGTGTTCTAGCGATACTGGCGGGCGGATGCGGCCCCCGGTTCTCATGGGCATCGTCAACGTGACGCCAGACTCGTTCTCGGACGGCGGGCTGTTCCTCGATGCGGACGCGGCGGTCGAGCACGGACGCGCGCTCGCGGGAGAGGGCGCCGACATCCTCGACGTGGGAGGCGAGTCCACGCGGCCCGGCGCGGACCCTGTGCCCGTCCGCGTGGAGCTCGACCGGGTCCTCCCGGTCGTCTCGGGGCTGGCCGGGGAGGCGACGATCTCGATCGACACGAGCAAGGCGCAGGTCGCTCGGGAGGCTCTCGACGCGGGGGCCTCCATCGTGAACGACGTCTCCGCGTTTCGCTTCGACCCGGAGATGGCGGGCATCGTCGCCGAGTCGGGTGCCCGCTGCTGCCTGATGCACATGCTCGGGGAGCCGCGCACGATGCAGACGGACCCGCGCTACGACGACGTCGTGTCCGACGTGAAGGCGTTCCTCGAGGAACGGCTCGCCTTCGCCGTCTCTGCGGGCGTGCCGGAGGAGGCGATCTGGCTCGACCCCGGCATCGGATTCGGGAAGACGGTCGTTCACAACGTCGAGCTGCTGCGAAGGCTGGACGAGATCGTCGCAATCGGCCGGCCCGTGGTGGTGGGTACCTCGCGGAAGAGCTTCCTGGGCAAGCTCGCCGGCGGCCGCGACGAGGGGGATCGGCTTCCCGGCACGATCGCCACGAACGTGCTGGCGCTCGAGCGGGGGGCGAGCGTCTTCCGCGTGCATGACGTCGCCCAGAACAGGGACGCCCTGCAAGTGGCCGCTGCTACTTTCAGCCCGGATGTGGGAGCGGGAGCCTGACGACGACTTCGACGAGATCGACGACGACGAGCTCGCGGGCGAAGGCGCCTCGAGCTCGCCCGCGGTATCGATCGAGGTAACCGGCCTCTCGCTGTACACGCACCACGGCGTGGGCGAGGCGGAGCGCGAGGTGGGCCAGCGGCTCGTGTTCGACATCGCCTTCGAGCTGGACGAGTGCGATGCGACCGTCACCGACCGGGTCGAGGACACCGTGAACTACGCCGAGGTCTGCGAGCAGGTCGCGCTCGGGGCACAGGAGCGCTCGTACAAGACGCTCGAGCGGCTGTGCACGGCGGTCGCGGACCGCCTCATTGACCGTTTCGGCGCCGAGTCCGTGCGCGTGAAGGCCACGAAGCCGGAACCGCCGATCCCGCTGCCGGTCGAAGAGGTCTCGGTCGAGGTGTGGAAAGAGGTCTAGTCGGCTACCTCGGGCTCGGGTCGAACGAGGGCGACCGGCTCGAGAACCTGCGCGCCGCCCGCGACGCGCTCGCGGCGCACGGGGTGAAGGTCCTCGCCTCGTCCTCCGTGTACGAGACCGCCCCGCAGGGCGAGGTGCTCTACCAGCCGGACTTCCTGAACGCGGTGCTCCGGATCCGCACCGCGCGCGGCCCCGAGGAGCTGCTCGACGCCGCGAAGGCCGTGGAGCGCGAGTTGGGTCGTGAGCCGGGTGGCGTGCGCCATGGCCCGCGGCCGATCGACGTGGACGTGCTGCTGCTCGGCGACGTAGAGATGCGCACCGAGCAGCTCACGCTGCCCCATCCCGGGATCGCCTCGCGCCGGTTCGTGCTCGA
>DASQTS010000264.1:0-5494 GCA_035641775.1 Thermoleophilaceae bacterium | reverse complement strand
TACCGCCCTGCGGTAGCGCCGCCTGTGTGCCGGGCGGATGAAGTAGAACCAGAACATCAGGGCGAGCGGCAGCAGCACGAAGACCGAGAAGATGTTGCCGGTGAGCGTGAAGAAGACCGCGAGCGCGAGCACGCCGAGCCCGTAGAGCACGGGGAGAACGCGGAAGCGGAGCTGCGTCCTTCTGATGGCCTGGTACTGGTCGGGCGGGATTTGGTTCGTGTCCCAGCGCCGGCCGCAGCTCTCGCAGGTCCACTCCTCCCCGTAACGGAGGTCGCGCTTCTCGCCGCACTCGCAGGTCACGGCGATCGGCGGCCCGCGAAGGACAGCGCCCGGCTGCTCGTGCCCGAGGCGCTCGCGCTGGGCGCGCTGCTCGGCGCGCTTCTTGCGGTTCCAGGGCGCGACCAGCGGCATCGGCCGCGATCCTAGTGGGCGACCACCCCCACGCGCTCGGCCACGAAGGACCCGATCAGGTCCGCGAGCTTCTCAGGTTGGTCGAGCGGGATGAACGTGCGCGTGTCGTCGAGGACCTCGAGCGAAGCGTCGAGGTCGGCGGCGAGCCGGCGGCCGTCGGCCTCGGGAAAGAACAGGTCCTTGCGGCTCCAGACCACGAGCGCGGGACGGCCGAAGCTCTTCAGCGCGGGCGCGGTCGCGACGGTGTCCTCCTTGTCCACCTTTGCAAGGAAGCGGGTCACGTCGCGGCGGACGCCGGGGTCCTTGAGCGGCTCGACCCAGCCCTGCGAGCGCGTCGCGTCGCGGCGCTTGTTCACCGGGGCGATCAGCACGTCGCGCACCGGCGCGAAGCGGCCGCCTCGCAGGAGGACGTCCGTCACGCGGGGCGCCTTGCCCAGCAAGATGAGCGGCTTGAGGCGCGGCGGCGGGAAGTGCTCGTACGCGTCGCAGGTGGTGAGCACCAGGCCGGCGAGGCGCTCGGGGTGGTGGGCCACGACGAGCTGGCAGAGAGCGCCGCCGGTGTCGTTGCCGACAAGGACCACGTGCTTCAGGTCGAGCTCCTCCATCACGCCGGCTATCAGCGCCGCGAGCCCTTTCGGCGAAAGGTCCGCGTCCGGGCGCATCGGCCTGGGGTGCGCTCCGAGCGGGAGGTCGATCGCGACGCATCGGTGGCTGTCGGCGAGACGCTCGATCACCAGGTCCCAGAGCGTGTGGTTGACCAGCAGCCCGTGAACGAAGAGCAGCACCGGCCCCTCCCCACGCTCGTAGACTCGGACGGTTCCCTGCGGCAGCTCGAGCTCTCGTTCCACGCCGGCCTCCATCGTTTCCGATTACATACTTGCGGTACGTAAAAGCACACTAGCACCATGTCACGGCCCAACAAGCACGTAGAGCGCTCGGCGCAGACCCGCGCCCGCCTCGTGGACGCCGCACGCGAGCTGTTCGCCACCCGCGGCTACGCCGAGGTGCCGGTGGAGGACGTGGTGCGCAGCGCCGGCGTGACGCGCGGCGCGCTCTACCACCAGTTCCCGGGCGGAAAGGTCGACCTGTTCGCGGCCGTGTTCGACGCGGTCGAGGAGGAGCTGATGGCCGGGATCGCCGAGACCCTCGCCGAGGCGGGTGCCGCGGACCCGGTCGCCGGGCTGCGCGCCGGCATCGACGCGACGCTGGCGCTCGCGCTCGACCCGAAGGCCGTCCGTCTCACCATCCTCGACGCACCGGCCGTCCTCGGCTGGGAGGCGTGGCGAGCGGCGGGCGAGCGCTACGGCCTGGGCCTGCTGCGAGCGGGGTTGACCGCCGCGATGGACGCCGGGGCGCTGGCGCGCACCCCACTCGATCCGCTCGCGCAGCTTCTGCTGGCCTCGGTCGAGGAGGCCGTCATCTACGTGGCGCGCGCGGACGACCAGGACGCAGCGCACGCCGAGGCGCGCGCGGCGCTCCACCGCCTACTGGATGGGCTTACGCGCTCTTGACCACCTCGCGGACCTCGACGTTGTCGATCGTCACCGCCTCCGGGTCTGGCGGGCCTTCCGACCGAAGCCGCTCCGCCACCTGTTGCGCGGCGTCCTCCGATTCGAACACGACCATGGAGAGGCCCTGATTGTCCTCTGACCGCGTCCAGTAGCCGGTGACGAAGCCCGGCACCTGGGCGATGGTGGGCACCATCTGGTCGAGCCCTTGTCGGGCGCGCTCGAAGTCGTGGAGCGTTGCAGTTGCGATCACTGCGTGCATGGGTTCCTCCTCCTCGACGCTCGACCGCCGAGCCTACCCCGCGATCAGCTCCAGGGATAGGGGCTGTGCGAGACCGGGTGCAGATCGCCGGTCGCGAAGCGCTCGTAGCGGAATGGTTGCAGCAGGCTCGAGTGCTCTCCCAGCACGACGTTCGCGACCTCTCGCCCCACCGCGATCATCTTGTAGCCGTGGTTTGAGTCCGCGATGACGAAGACGTTCGGTCGCATGTAGTCGAACACCGGGAAGTTGTCGGCGGTGAAGGCGCCCACGCCGCCGGAGCGCACGTCGTGGTACTTCGGGCGCGAGCCCTCGAAGCGCTCCATGCAGTGACTCAGGGCTGCGCACCAGAGGTCGGGGAAGCCCGGCTCGGCGCTGCCCGTCGGATAGGGGTCCACCCGGAAGTCGTGGCCCTTCGGCAGCGGTGAAGCGCCGCCCTGCACGCTGTCCTTGTCCTGCTTGAAGTAGACGCCCCACTGCTCGTCGGTGACGAGCTTGCCGTCGTCGGCGGCGAGCGGGGCGTGGCTGTCCACGTGGAGCACCGGCGGGAGCTTGCCGTCGGCCGTCACGAACATGCTCGGGTCGACGTCGATCTCGCCCTCCTGGAGGTACCAGTAGGTCCACATCTCCTTCTCGACGCCCGCCACCTCCAGGCGCCGCGGCAACTCGAGGAGGCCCCACAGCTTCGCCACCCACGGCCCCACCGCCACGATCACCTGCTCTACGTTCACCGGCCCCGCAGTCGTGTTCACCCGCGTGACGGCGCCCGAGTCGTCCATCTCGAAGCCACGCACCTCGATGCCCTCGCTGATCTCGGCGCCGGCGTGGATCGCCTTCTGGGCGAGACCGTTGATCGAGTCCTTATTGAACGCGAACCCGCCGCGGTGCTCATGGAGGCAGACGGAGAGGCCGGGTGCTCGCCAGTCGGGGAAGAGGCCCTTCATGTGCGCGGCGACCTCCTGCTCGCCCAGGATGAGGTCCGACTCGTAGCCGATCCGCTCCTGGCGCTCGGCGACGGTGGTGAGGTCGGCCTCCTGGTCGCCGTCGCCGAGCGCGATGTAGCCGGAGCCGTGGTAGTGGAGCATCTCGGGGTCTGACTCCCAGATCTCGACGCAGGCGGCCATGAGTTCCGACATCGCCGGCTGGAAGTAGTTGTTGCGCACGACCCCGCAGGCGATCCCAGACGCGCCCGCGGCCACGGCAGTCTTGTCGACCACGAGCACCTCCTCGCCGCGCTCGGCGAGGTGCCAGGCGGTGGAGAGCCCGTGGACGCCCGCTCCGATGACAAGGTGCTTGACGGAGCGTTCGCGGGCCATCAGTGGAGCGGCGGCTCCCAGCCTTCGAGGACGGCGGGCTTCCAGTCGGTTCCCACCGTCTTGGATCCCTCCACCCACGGCCCCAGCTCGGGCTGCGGGAACTTGCAGTGCTGCTCCTTGAGGCGGATGCCGTAGGAGTTGCCCGACTGGAGGTGCGCGATCAGCACCTTGCGCGCGATCTCGTCCTCGCGGCCGGCCGGGATGTCGAAGTAGAGCTTGAGGAAAGAGTTCGAGTAGCGGTCGAAGACTGCCGGCATCCCCTCCTCCTCGAGCAGCTCGATGTCCTCGAGCCAGTTGATGTCCTGGCCGGGCGTGGCCGCCTCGAGGTCGATGTCCTCGACGAGCGAGATGTCCTCCTGGTACGGGTAGCGCTGGCCCGAGAGGTACTCGGAGTCGATCGAGAAGATCTTCTCCGGCTCGCGCGTGCTGGGCAGGATCTCGGCGAGCCCGGGCTCCTGCGCGACGGTCTCGCGCTCGTCGATGTCCTCGCGGACGTTCTGCATCGACTTCATGCCCTGGCCCTCGGAGCTCTCCATCACCGGCGGTCCTCCGCGGCGCCGCTCGTGCCGGCCTTCTCGGGCACCGCAGGCAGCTCGTCGACCGGGTTCGCGAGGTAGCGGTCGAGCATCGTCTCGATGCGCTCGAGCGCCTGCTCCTCGGACACTCCCGGGATGTAGTTGGTGCCCGCCAGCGGCACCTTCGCCATCGCGGCGGCCTCGGTGGTGAGGGCGGCCAGGTCCTCGGGCTCGAGCGAGTGCACGTTCGTCTTCCCGCACGCGCGCGCGAGCATCTGCACCTCGAGGGTGAGCGTGTGGAGGAAGTTGTAGACGCGGTTTGCGGCCTCCTCCACGTGCAGGCGCTTGCGGAGCTCCGGGTCCTGCGTCGTGATGCCCACCGGGCAGCGGCCGGTGTGGCAGTGGTAGCACTGGCCTGCGGGGACGCCGATCGTGCCCTCGTAGTCCGTGACGCCCGGGATTTCCTTGTTGCAGTTGAGCGCCATCAGGGCGGAGTGGCCGATGGCGATCGCGTCGGCGCCGAGCGCGATGCACTTTGCCACGTCGCCGCCGTTGCGGATGCCGCCGGCGACGACGAGGTCGATCTCGTCGGCGAGGCCCACGTCCTCGAGCGCGCGACGCGCCTCGGGGATGGCGGCCATCAGCGGAATGCCGGTCTCCTCGGCCGCGGTGTGCGGGCCGGCGCCGGTGCCGCCCTCGGCGCCGTCGAGATAGATGATGTCCGGCCCGCACTTGGCGGCCATGCGCACGTCGTCGTACACGCGCGCGGCGCCGAGCTTCAGCTGGATCGGGATCTCGTAGTTGGTGGCCTCGCGGGTCTCCTGGACCTTCAGGGAGAGGTCATCCGGGCCGAGCCAGTCGGGATGGCGGGCCGGGCTGCGCTGATCGATGCCTGCCGGGAGGGAGCGCATCTCGGCGACCTGCTCGGTCACCTTCTGTCCCATGAGATGGCCGCCGAGGCCGACCTTGCAGCCCTGGCCGATGAAGAACTCCACCGCGTCCGCGAGCATCAGGTGGTGCGGGTTGAACCCGTACCGGCTCTGGATGATCTGGTAGTACCACTTGGTGCTGAGGTCGCGCTCGGGCGGGATCATTCCGCCCTCTCCTGAGCACGTTGCCGTGCCGGCCATCGAGGCGCCCTTGGCCAGCGCCATCTTGGCCTCGAGGCTCAGCGCGCCGAAGCTCATGCCGGTGATGTAGACGGGGATGTCCAGCTCGATCGGCTTCTTGGCGAAGCGGCTTCCCAGCACCGTCTTCGTCACACACTTCTCGCGGTAGCCCTCGATCACGAAGCGGGTGAGCGTGCCCGGCAGGAAGATCAGCTCGTCCCAATGCGGGATCTTCTTGAACATCGAGAAGCCGCGCATGCGGTAGCGGCCGAGCTCGGCCTTCATGTGGATGTCGTCGATGACCTCCGGGGTGAAGATCTTGCTGCGGCCGAGGACGGTCTTCTGGCTGGCCTCGGTCTCGTCGATGCGCGGCGCG
>DASQTS010000263.1:0-2803 GCA_035641775.1 Thermoleophilaceae bacterium | reverse complement strand
CTCCTTGCGGAGGGCGTCCACCTCGCTGCCGGACTTGCCGATCACGATGCCCGGGCGGGCCGTGTGGATGTTGACCTCGACCTCGTTCTTGTTCTTCTTGATGGTGATCGTGGACAGGCCCGCGTGCGCGAGCTTGTTCTCGATGTGGTCGCGGATGTGGATGTCCTCCAACAGGTAGTCGGAGAAATCGCGCTCGTTGAACCAGGTCGACTTCCAATCGTGGATGTAGCCGACCCGCAGCGACTCGGGATGGACCTTCTGGCCCATGGGCTACCTCCCGTTCCCTTCGGTGGTCAGTTCGATAGTCATGTGGCTCGTGCGCTTGTTGATCTTGGTGGCGCGTCCCAGCGCGCGCGGGCGGTAGCGCTTGATGGTCGGCCCCTCGTCCACGAAGGCGCGACGGACGGTGAGCTCGTCCGCGCCCAGCTCGTAGGCCGACTCCGCGTTGGCGACCGCGGAGTTGAGCAGCTTCAGGATGTCGCCCGACACGGCGCGCGGAGCGTGGAGCAGGATCGCCTGGGCATGCTCGACGCGCTTCCCGCGGATGTGGTTCATCACGAGGCGGGCCTTGCGCGGCGCGCTGCGCACGTACTTGGCGCGCGCGCGAACGACGACGCCCTCCTCGGGGCGAGGAGTCCGCGTGCGGCGGGAGGCTCCGGTCGAGGTCTCGGCGGAGCCGCGACGGCGGGCGGGCGTCTTGTCCGCCGCCTCCTCGTCAGCGTCGGCCGCGGCGGCGGCATCCTCGCTCGCCTCCTGCGCCTCTTCCGAATATGGATCCTCCGCCGCGGGCACGCCCGCGGCCTCGGACACGGCCGGCTCGGGGGTCTCTGCGACCGGCGCCTCGGCCTCCGCGGCAGGGGCCGTCCCGGCTTGTCCGGCATCGTCGTCGAGCAGCCGCTCGATCAGCTCGGCCTTCGTGCCGCTCTTCGGCAGGCCGCGGGCATCTAGCTCGGCCTTGAGCTCGTCGACCTTGAGCGACTCCCAGCCGCCCTCCGGCGGCGGGCTCACCTTGTCCGGCGGGGTCATTACCGCACCCTCACCTTGTCGCTGCCCGCGTGGCCGCGGAAGACCCGCGTGGGAGCGAACTCGCCGAGCTTGTGCCCGACCATCGACTCGGAGACGAACACGGGCACGTGCTTGCGACCGTCGTGGACGGCGATCGTGTGCCCGACCATCTCGGGGAAGATCGTGGAGGTCCGCGACCAGGTCTTGACCATGGTCCGGTTGCCCGACTCGTTCATCTGCTCGATGCGAGTCATGAGGCGGTCCTCGACGAACGGGCCCTTCTTGGATGAACGCGACATCCCCTACCTCCGTCCCTTCTTGCCGCGCCGCCGGCCGCGCACGATGTACCGGTCGGACGTCTTCCTCTTCTTACGCGTGCGGTAGCCGAGCGTCGGCACGCCCCACGGGGTGCGCGGGTGACCGCCCGGCGTGTGGTGCGCCTCGCCGCCGCCGTGCGGGTGGTCGACCGGGTTCATCGCCACGCCGCGCGTCTGCGGGCGCTTGCCGCGGTGGCGCGAGCGACCCGCCTTGCCGAGCTCGACGAGCTCGTGCTCGGCGTTCCCAAGAGCGCCGATCGTGGCGCGGCACTCGGCCAGCACCATGCGCATCTCGCCGGAGGGCAGCCGCAACGTGGCGTAGCGGCCCTCCTTCGCGACGAGCTGGATCGCCGTGCCGGCGGAGCGGCCCATCTGGCCGCCGCGTCCCGGCGTGAGCTCGACGTTGTGGACGGTGGTACCCGTCGGGATGTTCGCGAGCGGCAGCGAGCAGCCGGGCGCGATGTCCGCACCCGGGCCGGACGACACCGTGTCGCCCACGTTAATTCGTCCCGGCGCGAGGATGTAGCGCTTCTCGCCGTCGGCGTAGTGCAGCAGCGCGATGTGCGCCGAGCGGTTCGGGTCGTACTCGATCGCGGCGACCTTCGCCGGCACGCCGTCCTTGCGGCGCTTGAAGTCGATCTTGCGGTACTTGCGCTTGGCGCCGCCACCGCGGTGGCGCGAGGTCACGCGGCCGTGCACGTTCCGCCCGCCGGACTTCTTCAGCCCCTCGGTGAGCGACTTCTCCGGCTCGTTGCCCTTCGTGACGGCCTCGTGCTGGAGGAACGTCGCGAAGCGGCGCCCGGGAGAGGTCGGCTTGTATTTCTTGATGGCCATCGCTTATTCGGTCCCCTGACCCTCGAACAGCTCGATCGAATCCTCCGGATGGAGCGTCACGACCGCCTTCTTCCAGCGGCGGCGCGTGCCACTCGACAGGCCGCGGCGCTTCGGCTTGGGCTTCACCCAGGCGGTGCGCACTCCGTTCACGCGCACGCCGAAGATCTCCTCGATCGCCTGGCGCACCTGCGTCTTGTTCGCGCCCTCGTGCACGCGGAACGTGTACTTGTTCGCCGCGAGCAGCGCGTAGCTCTTCTCGGAGATGACCGGCCGGATGATCACCTGGCGCGCGTTCACTTCGACACCGCCTTCTCGGTGAGGCGCGCGAGCGCTGCCTCCGACACCACCAGGCGCGCATGGCCGATCACGTCCGCGACGCCCACGGCGTCGGCGTGCATGACCCTCACGTCGCGAAGGTTTCTGAACGACTTAACCGCGCTCTCCTCGCCGTCCGTGAGCACGACGAGCACGCTGCCGTCGCCCTCGAACCCGGCGATCGCCTCGGCGGCCGACTTGGTCGACGGCGTGTCGAACTTGGACGGGTCGATGCCCGCGATCGAGCCGCGCTCGGCGTGCACGGACAACGCCGCTCGCAGCGCGCGCCGGCGCGCCTTGCGGTTCACCTTGACCGTGTAGCCGCGCGGCTT
>DASQTS010000262.1:0-3417 GCA_035641775.1 Thermoleophilaceae bacterium | reverse complement strand
GACGTCGAGCCACGCACGCTCCTGTCCGACTTCATCCGGCACCAGGCAGGGCTGACGGGGACGAAGGTCGGCTGCGAGCAGGGCGTCTGCGGCGCGTGCACCGTCCAGCTCGACGGAGAGCCCGTGCGCTCGTGCCTGATGCTCGCGGTGCAGGCGAACGGCCGGGCGCTCAAGACCGTGGAGGGGCTGTCCTCGAACGGCGAGCTCCATCCGCTTCAACGCGCTTTCAACGAGGCGCACGCCCTCCAGTGCGGCTTCTGCACGCCGGGCTTCCTCATGTCGATGGAGGCGTTCATCCGCGAGCACCCGGACGCGGGCGACGAGGAGCTCCGCGAGGCGCTCGCGGGCAACCTCTGTCGCTGCACGGGCTACCTGGGGATCATCGAGGCGGTCGAGCACGCCGCGCGCGAGCTGAGGGGTGGGGATGTTCAGGGAAATTGAGCGCGTCGGCTTCGCCGGGCTGGGGGCCATGGGGGCCGGCATCGCGCAGCGCCTGCTCGACGCCGGCTACACCGTGGTCGGCTGGAACCGCACGAAGGAGAAGGCGCAGCCGCTCCTCGATGCCGGCATGGGGTGGGCGGACACGCCGCGCGAGCTGGCCGAGTCGGTCGACGTGTTGTTCACGATGCTGACGAACACAGCCGCGATCGAGGCGACCGCAGACGGGCCCGATGGCGTGCTGGCCGGGCTGCGCGAGGGGGTCGTCTGGGCCGACATCAGCACGATCGCGCCCGACGCGAGCGTGGCGCTCGCCGAGCGCGTCCGCGCGACGGGCGCCGCCTTCCTCGACTGCCCGGTCTCCGGCAGCCCGGCCACGCTCGCCGCCGGGCAGATGTCGGTGATGGTCGGCGGTGACCGGGCGGCCTTCGACCACCTGGAGCCGGTCCTCCAGGCGATCGGCCCCAAGATCACCTACATCGGGCCCAACGGGCAGGCCATCCTCACCAAGGTCGCGATCAACCTCGCGCTAGTGGTGTCGGTCACCGCCTTCGCCGAGGGCGTCGCGCTGGTGGAGAAGGCCGGCGTGGACCGCGCCGCCGTCGTCGACGCGGTGCTGAAGAGCGTCATTGCATCGCCCGTAATCGGCTACCGCGCGCCGCTGCTCGTGAACGACACTGATGTCTTCGCCGATGTCGAGCTCCAGCAGAAGGACCTCGTGCTCGCGCAGGAGCTGGCGCGGCGGCTGGGCATCGCGGTGCCGACTTGCGCGGCGACGTCGGAGATGTTGAACGCGGCGCGCAGCTCGGAGGCGGCCGACCGCGACTTCGTGGTTAGCGTGCACGAGGCCTATCGCCGGATGGGAGGGATGGACTGATGCCGCAGCCGTACCGGACGACGATCGCGGAGGTCCCGCTCGAGCAGGGGCTGCGCGAGGACGAGGGCTGGATCGACATGCAGGTGCAGTTCCTGATCGACGAGCGGACGGCCGGATCGGAGACGCTCGTGGTGGGCCGCACGGTGCTGCCCCCCGGCGCCCGGCACGATCGGCACCGGCACCCGAACTGCAACGAGTTCCTCGTGGTCATGAGCGGTCACGGCGAGATCTACACGGACGAGGGCACCGAGCCGTCGCGTGCCGGAGACGTGGTCTTCACGCCGGCAGGCCACTGGCACGGCTTCAACAACACCTCCGACGAGGACGTGCTGCTGATCTGGGGCTGGGAGGGCGCGGGTTCGCTCGAGGCGGCCGGTTATGAGCTCCCCGAGGACTGACGAGCTGGCAGCCAACCCGCGTGTACGGCGCGGGATGGAGGCGCAGCTCGCGCTTCGGGCGAGACGGCTCGCGGCCGGCGACACGGCGCTCGGATGGAAGGTCGGCTTCGGCACACCCGAGGCCTTCGAGAAGCTCGGCACAGGAGCTCCGCTGGTGGGCTTCCTGCTTCGGTCCGCACTCGCGCCGTCAGGAGCCGCCTATCCGCTCGACGGCTTCAGCCATCCGGCGCTCGAGCCCGAGGTCGCCGTGCGGGTGGGCCCGGACGGCGCGGTGAGCGCGCTCGGGCCGGCGTTCGAGATCGCCGATGTCGACCCGGAGGCGGACCTGGAGGCCATACTCGCCGGCGACATCTTCCAGCGCGGGGTGGTGCTCGGGCCGATGGTGGAGCGCGCGGCGCTCGACGGCGCCGGCGCCCGCGTGGTCGTGAACGACATGGAGACGCGAGTGGAGGACCCGGAGGCGCTGCCGGGCGCGATTCCGGATCTGCTCGCCCACGTAGCCGCGCTGCTGCCCGCCTTCGGCGAGGAGCTTCGGCCGGGAGACGTCGTCATCACGGGGTCGATCGTGCCGCCGCTCACCGTCGCTGCCGGCGACCGCGTGGAGTACGAGCTCGCCGGCATCGGCTCTGTGACGATCTCGTTCTGAGCCGCTACCGATCGCGGCGCCGTGCCGCAACGCGGAACGCGGCCGCCATGTCCTCGCTCGGATCGCCGTCGGCCGCCGCCCGCTCGAGCAGCGCCGCCGCGGCCCTCGTGACGGCGTGCTCCAGACCGTGGCGGCCGGCGGCCACGGCCGCCAGGCGCGCGTCCTTCACCGCGTGCGCCAGCGGCATGCTCACCGGATAGCCCCGCTCGATCATCATCCGCCCCTTCACCTGCGCGTAGCCCATGTCGACCGCGCTGTCGGCGATCGCATCGAGGAAGACCTCGCCCTCCACGCCGAGCGTCTCGGCGAGGGCCATCGCCTCGGCGAGCACCGCGACTGTGCCAACGATCCAGTTGTTCACCACCAGCTTGAGCCGCGTGCCGCCGCCGGCGGGCCCCAGCCGGAGGGTGCGGCCTCCGATGGCGTCGAAGAACGGAGCACAGCGGTCGACCGCCGCGTCGGGTCCAGAGGCGAGGAGCACCAGCTCGCCCCGCTCGGCGGGCTCCCTCGTCCCGAGCACAGGGGCATCCACGTACGTGACGCCCGCGTCACGCGCCAGCGCGGCGAGGCGCTCGCAGCCCTCGAGTCCCACGGTCGCGCATTGCACCCAGACGAGGCCGGCCCCGTCGCCTCGGCGGCTTGCGCCCGCGAGGAAGCCGGCTTCACCGGTGGCGAAGCCCGCGATCGCCTCGGCATCGGGCGCCATCGTCACCACGACGTCCGCATCGGCTGCCGCCTCGCGCGCCGTGCCCCCGGCCTGCACGCCGTCCGGCTCCAATTTCCGCGCGTCTTCGAGCGGTTCGCTCCACGCCGTGACCTCGATCCCGCTCGCGGCGGCGCGGCGCGCCATCGCGCCGCCCATGATCCCCGTCCCGAGGACGGCGACCTTCACATCATGATCCGGCCGCCGGCCACGTCCACGGTCACGCCCGTCATCCAGCGGGCCGAATCGGACGCGAGGAAGAGCGCGGCGAGCGCCGGATCCTCGGGCAAGCCGATCGTCCCCAGCGGCGACATCCCCGCGATCGCGTTGAGACGGTCCTCGTCCATATTGCGCT
>DASQTS010000261.1:0-8473 GCA_035641775.1 Thermoleophilaceae bacterium | reverse complement strand
GATCCGCAGGGTGCGGCGCTCGCCGGAGCCGCCGATGACCAGCGGCAGGTGCTCCTGCACCGGCTTCGGCTCGAGCCGCGCGTCCTTCAGCTGGAAGTGCTTGCCCTCGAACGTCGTCGTCTCCTGTGTCCACAGGCTCCGCATGATCCGACAGGCCTCGTCGAGCATGTCCATGCGGACGCCGATCCGCGGGAACGGGATGCCGTACTGGTCGTGCTCGAGCTCGAACCACGCCGCCCCCATCCCGAGCTCGAGCCGGCCATCCGAGACGTGGTCGATGGTCGCGGCCATATTCGCGACCACCGCCGGGTGCCGGTAGGTCACCCCGAGCACGAGCATGCCGCAGCGCACGCGGCTCGTGTGCGCCGCCATCGCGGACAGCAGCGTCAGGCCCTCGAACTGCGGGCCGGCCGGGTCACTGTGGATGGGGTAGAAGTGGTCGAAGTCGGAGACCCAGTCGTAGCCGAGCTCCTCGGCGCGCAGCCAGAGCTCGCGGTAGTCGTCGTAGTTCGTGTTCTGCGGGCCGGAGTGGACGCCGAAGCGGACGGCGTCACCGAAGACCTGCACGCTCAGGCCTTCGCGGTCTCGCGCTCAAAGCCCGGCGCCATCGCCGCGTTCGTCCCCGGCATCACCTGGTGGTGGCCGATGTTCAGGAGCCGGAGCCACGACTGCTGGCCGAGCGTCAGCCCGACCACGCAGCCGAGCTCGACGAGCTCCGCCTCGTTGAAGTGCTCGTAGAGGCGGTCCCAGAGCGCGTCGTCGGCTTGGCCGGTCCAGACGATGGCCTCGGCGTAGGCGAGCGCGGCCTTCTCACGGTCGGAATACTCCTCGGTGGACTCGAAGTTGAGGAGCTCGTCGTACTTGCCCTCGACGAGCCCGCCCTCGCGGCCCTTCTCCGAGCGCTGGTTGCCGCAGTACTCGCACTTGACGCTCCGCGACACGTAGACGCGGCAGAGCTCCTTGAGGTTGTGGTCCACGACGCCCTCGCGGAACAGGTCCTTCCAGGAGTTGGCGAAGAACCAGAAGGCGGCGGGCACGTGCGCGCGGACGGCGGAGCTCTCAGGCCGCGGCGTCCCCTCCCGGGCGCAACGGTCCATCTCCGCCTGCATTTCCGGGGTCATCTCCTCGTACGGGACGTAGCTGATGCGCTGTGGTGTGTCCATGGTCGCTCCTCCTCTTGGTCCTTGCGAACTAGGTTCCCAGAAATGTGGGTGGCACCACGTCTAATCGCACTAGCCGTCGCGGCGGCGGCCTACCGCGCGCTGTGGTGGGAGCCGCGGCACGTGCGGCTGACGCGTCGCGCGGTGGCGCTCCCGCGCTGGCCGGAGCCCCTAGATGGGCTGCGGGTGGCCGTGATCGCCGACCTGCACACTGGCGCGCCGCACGTATCGCTGGCGAAGGTGAGCCGGGTCGTGGAGCGGGTGAACGCCGAACGCCCGGACCTCGTCGCGCTGCTCGGGGACTACGTGGACACGCGGGTCGCGGGCGCGACCCGGGTCGCCCCGGCCGCCGTGGCCTCCGCGCTCGGCCGGCTGCGGGCTCCGCTGGGCGTCGCGGCGGTGCTCGGCAACCACGACTGGGCCGAGGGCGGGCGGGAGATCGGGTCCGCCCTGGCCGGGGCGGGCATCGCCGTGCTCGAGAACAAGGCCATGCACGCCGGTCGCGGGCTCTGGGTGGCGGGCGTCGCCGACGCGGGCATGCGCGACCCCGACCTGGAGGCAGCCCTCGCCGCCCCGCCGGCCGATGCGCCTGTGGTGCTTCTCAGTCACAGTCCGGACGTCTTTCAGCGGGTGCCCGAACGCGTCTCGCTCACTCTGTCCGGCCATACGCACGGCGCGCAGGTCGACCTGCCGGTGGTGCGCGACACGGTCACGCCGTCCCGGTTCGGAGCGCGCTACGCCGGCGGTGTCTTCGAGGACCGCGCCAGGGTGCTGTTCGTCTCGCGCGGCATCGGGACGAGCGGGCTGCCGGTGCGGTTCCTCGCTCCGCCGGAGGTGGCCCTGCTCGAGCTCAGGAGTCGCGGCGGCGGACGAACGTGAGCCCGTCCGCGACGAGCACCATCACGCTGTCCACGCGCTCGTCGGCCGTAACCCGGTCGTTCAGGGCGTCGATCGCGCGCTCGCGGTCCTCCTGCGGGTCGGTGACGGCGCCGCCGAGCAGCACGTTGTCGATGAGGAGGAGCCCTCCCGGAGCGAGGCGCGGGACGATCTCCTCGTAGTAATCCGGGTAGCCGGGCTTGTCCGCGTCGAGGAAGACGTAGTCGAACGTGGGCTCGGCCGGCATCACCCGCAGCGACTCCAGCGCCGGCCCGACGACGATCTCCACGCGCTCCGCCACGCCGGCGTCCTCGATGTTGCGGCGAGCGATCTCCGCGTACTCCTCGTCGACCTCGAGGCACGTGAGCCGGCCGCCGTCGGAGAGCCCGCGCGCGATCGAGATGGCGCCGTAACCGGTGAAAGTCCCGAGCTCGAGGGCGCGCCTGGCGCCGATGAGCCGAGCGAGCATTGTGAGGAGCGCGGCCTCGTCGGGCGTCGTCTGCATGACCGACTTCGGCATCTCGGACGTCTCGCGCGCCACACGTTCGAGCACCTCGTCCTGCCGGGCGTGCCGAGCGAGATAGTCGACGACCTCCTGGGTGACCTCGGTCTTGATGAGCGCCATCGCTGACGCAGCATAAGCGGGCAGTAGTGCACGCGTATCAGGGAGAGGAATCCCGCTGCTCATGACGTACAGGACGTGGGATGTCGATTTCCCTACCGGAGCAATCGCCGCAGCAGAGAAGGACCGCTCGGATCGCCGGCTGGCTGATGGCCTTGACGTTTCTCACGTCCATCCCCGCCGCGCTCATTCTCTACGACTCGATACTCAACGACACCGACTACATCTTCGCCGCCGGCGACGACACCCGCGTCAAGCTGGGCGCCCTCCTCGAGATCTTCCTGATGATCGGCAATGTCGGCACGGCGGTGGTGATGTTTCCGATCCTCAAGCGATACAGCGAAACCCTCGCGCTCAGCTACGTCGCCTCGCGCACGATCGAGGCGACGATCATCGGGGTCGGCGCGATCAGCCTGCTCTCCGTCGTCACCCTGGGCGACGACCTGGCCGCGTCGATCGGTCCGGACGGAATAACCTCGCTTGACTTCGCCGGGCGGACCCTGGTCGCGATCCACGATTGGACGTTCCTGCTCGGGCCGGGCTTCTGCGTCGGCGTCAACGGCATCCTGCTCGGGTGGATGATGTACCGCACAGGATTGATGCCGCCACGGCTCGCGCTGCTTGGCGTCATCGGTGGTCCGCTGATCTTCGTGTCGGCGATCGCGGTCCTGTTCGGCGCCTACGAGCAGGACGGCCTGCACGCCCTCTTCTCGGTGCCCGAGGCGGCCTTCGAGGCGGCGTTTGCGATCTACCTGATCGTCAAGGGCTTCAGGCCCTCGCCGATCCTCGACGACGCTCGGTTCACCGGAGGCGACGGGGGCTCCCTGCGCCCTGCGGCTGCGCCGTAGACGTTCCGACGGCGGACGTGGCGCCGGCTGGCTTTCTCGCGCAAGCGATAGCGCCGCAACGGCCGGCGGTGTCACTCCGACTCATCGCGGTCGCGCCCGTAACGCTCGTAGATCACGCGCGAGCCGAACGTCCTGGTCTCGATCAGGTCCAGCGCGAGGTCGTCGGCGACGGGTGGCAGGAAAGCTCGATCGCCTGCGCGGCCAAGCCGGCGCCGCCGATCCCGACATCCTTATCGGTCGCGTCGCGCGCCGCGGCGGCCTCCTCGGCCACCGACGCCCTCGGCGAGCCGAGCGTTGCCCTGGACGCTGTCGAGCGTGCGACTGAAGATGACCTTCGGAATCGCGCACCAGACGTCCGCGAACTCGGCCCCGAGCTCGTCCTCGCGCAACGACGGATCCGTCTCCCACACCAGCATCGTCCCGTAAAGCCTGCGGCCCAACAGACAGCCGCCGAGCTCACGTGCCGCCGCGATGTGGAAACGGAACAGCTCCTCGTCAGGGGCCGCCCAACCCGAACGCGCCCTCACGGTCGGCGATAATGCCATCCACTGAGACGCTCGTCGAGTAGATCAGCATGGCCTTAGCTCATCGCACCGGAACGACGGGACGATGATCGCGACGAATCCTTCTTCAGGCTCGACATCGGGCTCTCCTTCTTTCTGCAGGCTGCTCTGCCACGGGCTAAGACCGATCGCGTGACGAACTCATCGCCGTGGGCGGTCCAACGCGATCGTACGGCCATTGCTCTGCGCCGCAGATCCCGGAAGCGAACCGCTACCTAGGTCGTCAGCAGTCCAGTCGCAGTGTCGCATGGTGCGGTACGTTCTCGGCAACTGCTGAAGGAGGGGGCTGAGCCGTGTCGGTTGATGTGCAGCAACCAAGGCCCTACGACCTGGTGAGCAATGCCATCCAGATCGCAGGCGTGGCCGGTGGCGCTTTCGAAGCCAACTTCAACTATCGCGTCACCGAGGGTCACGATGAAGTCACGGGATCGTTCATGGCCGGCGACGGCGTTGGCGGCCACGGGCAGTTTCAGCTGACCGTCGACGTGTCGAGTGCGTCGTTCCAGCTCGACCGAGTCTTCGTCGAGGTGTTTCACACCTCGCCCGAGGACGGAGCCGAACTCGACAAGGTCATCGTGCCGGTGGTGCTGGGGACGAAGATCATCCCTGGCTACCTCAACTATCTGGAGCACACAGTTGAGTCGGGCGAGACCCTGTGGGGCATCTCGACGCAGTACTACGGGTCCGGCAACCTCTACTACCGCCTCGTATCCGCTAACCCCCACACGATCCCCAACCCCAACCTGATCAACCCGGGCGAAATCGTCCGCGTCCCGCGCGACTGATCGGTCCGCGGCGCTCGGTCTGCGCGAGTCTCGTGCCTCGAATTTCACGGCGTCGTCCCCGGCGAGCAGCGGCGCTTGGAGGAACGTGTCTCAGTCGTTTGCGCCGGAGGCGGTCGTGCGTTCCCGGGGGCGGCCGCCGTGCCAGTCCAGGCACATGACGGTGGCGTCGTCGTTGAGCTCGCCGTCCGTCGCCTCGAGGACGGCCTGAACGAGCTGCTGGACCGCTTCGCGCGGATGCATCGCGGCCCCCGCGGTCACCAGCTTAGGGATCTCGGCGCTGGCAGCGTTGCGCTCGAGCATGCCGTCGGTGAGGAAAATCAGGCGGTCACCTGGCTCAAGCGGCAGGGGCTGTACGCGGTATCGCACCTCGGGGAACGCTCCGAACGGCAGGTCGGCCTGCAGCGGGACGGTCTCGAGGCGGCCGTGGCGGAGTCGCAGCGGTGGCGGATGGCCGGCGTTGACGATCGTGGCCGTCTCGGCTAGAAGGTCGATCCGCGCGACCTGCCCCGTGACGAAGCCGGCGCGTTGGACATAGTCGACGAGCCCGGTGTTGGCGCGGTGCACCTGCTCGGCGAGCCCGACGCCGGCGCGGCGCGCGTTGCGCAGCCCGCCGACGAGAACGGTTGCGAGGACCGAGGCGTCGATCGAGTGGCCCATGGCGTCGGTCATCGATAGATGCAGCGTGTCGCGCTCCATCGCGAAGTCGAAGGTGTCGCCGGCGATCTCGCCCGCGGGTTCCAACCAGGCGGCGAGCGTGAACTGCCCGGCCTCGCACGTGAACGCGTCAGGGAGCAGACGGTGCTGAACCTCGGCGGCGAGCGAGAGCGGCACGGAGCGCTGGCCCCACTCAAAGAGGTCGGTGAACCGGCGGTTTGCGATGACGACGTAGGCGAGGGCGTGTGCCGCTAGCGCGACGTCGGCCAGCGTCGGCTCGTCGGGGGCCTCGGCCAGGGTCAGCTCGAGCACGCCGATGGCCTCCCCGCGATTGGTGACCGGCGCGAAGACCTGCGCTCCCTCGGCGCCGTCTTCCACCACGACGCTCTGACTGGCGAGCGCAACGCCGTGCGAGGTGCCCGTCAGGGGCACGCGCTCCGCGGTTTCCCGACCTTGCGTCCGCGCGTCCTCGTGGCTTGCGGCGTGGCCAAGCCGGATCAGCGCCCGACCGCTGAGGTCGGCAACCAACAATGACACCCCGGACGCGCCGAAGGTCTCTGCGAGGCGCTCGCCGAGGACGTCGGCGGCGGCGACGGGCGGCGCATTCTCGACGGCTACCAGCAGTTCGGCAAGGTTCAGCTGCGCCCTTCGCCGATCGGCCATCGGCCCAGCTTACGGCGCGGCCGCAACGGGGCAACCAGACGCACACGGTCAAAGGCAGGCGCGACCTGTGTCAGGCGCGGCCGGGACAGTAGCGGCGGCCAGAGCTGGCTGTCCGGGTCAATGGAGGGTGGGTCGGTAGGTGAGCTCTTGGGTGTGACCGTCGAGCGTCCGGTTGTCGACCAGCTCGAGGTCGAAGTCGGCCGCACCCTCGAAAATCGGGTCAAGCCCGGTCTGACCGGTGATGACGGGAAAGAGCGTCACCTGCACGCGGTCGACTAGGCCGGCAGCCATCAGCGCCCGATTCATCGACAGGCTGCCGTGAGAGCGCAACGGCACCTCGGACTCCTCCTTGAGCCGGGCGACGACGTCGACGGCGTCACCGCTCACGAGGGTCGCGTCGGGCCAGTCGAGGGGGCCTTCCAGGGTCGTCGACACCACCGTTGCCGGCAGGCTCCTCATCCGCGTGACCCATGGGTCACGCACTTCGGACTCCTCGGTGCTCGAGGCCAGCATCCGCGCGAATGCCCGATACGTGTTGGCCCCGAAGACCATCCGCTGCTCCGCGCCGTACAAGGCAAGGCGGTGATCGAGCAACTCGGGGCCTTGCTTTCCCCAGTAGCCGCTCCAGTTGGCGCTGGCGGCGCCATAGCCGTCGAGGCTGGAAAAGACGTCGAATGTGTAGGTAGGTGTCATGTCGTTCTCCTCGAGAGCAATCGATCGGTGTGAGTACAGACCCGGACACATTGCGAGACTCATCGCCGTCGAACTGCCGGAGGCTCTTCGAGGGCTAGCGTCCCGCGACGAAGGAACACAGGGAAGGGGCGGGACCGGTTGATGTGATCAATGCTCAACCCCGCAGCGTGAACGGCTACCGATTGGAGTCACCGTGCCGGAGGACCTCTTTAGACCGCAACTCGGCGAGCCCCACCATTCCGCCTACGTCGTCGAGGACATCGAGACGACCGTGAGCCGCCTCGTCGATCAACTCGGCGCCGGGCCGTTCTTCCTCATCGAGAACGTGCCGCTGGAGAACGTCCTCTCGCGCGGTGAGCCGGCGAAGTTCGTGCACAACTCGGCTTTCGGCTACTGCGGCGACGGCGCGATCGAGCTGATCGAAACCGTAACCCTGGCGCCCGAGCGCGTCGAGAAAGGCTTCTCGGCCCCCCGGCCGCGGCTCCAGCACGTCGCCTACGTCGTGCCGTCGACGGAGGTGGTCGGTTTGCGAAGCTCGCTCGACGAGCGGGGTCTGCCCCAGTACCTGAGCACTTGGCTCGGTGAAGTCGAGACCACTCTCCACGATGCCTCCGCCGCCCTGGGCCACGACATCGAGATCCATGCCGACAACGAGGGTCTGCGCGACTTCTTCGCGATAGTGCGGGGCGCCGCCGAGGGTTGGGATGGCTCGGAACCGCTGCGCCCGGTAGAGAGCTGAGCCGGGAGGACGAGTCCTAGGTGCTCTCGGATCGGGGTCGCCGGGTCGAAGGCGTGCTCAGTTGCGCGCGCCGTTGGGCAGTGGGTGCGGCACTCTCTGCGGTGGGTCGGGCGGCCTCTCGACGTACGGCAGGCTGACCGGCCCGGCGCTCGCCGGCGTGCCGAGCTGGATGCTCTCAATCTCGACGTCCTCGCGCTCACGGGCGCGTTGCAGCACATCATCGAGCGCTCCGCCGGCCTCGCCGAAGGAGTCGGCGCGGTAGGAAATGACGATCGTCGCCTGAAGCTTCATGAGCCCAGTATCGCGCGGCCTGAGCTGAATGCGGGCCTCGGGAGCGACGTCGGGGCGTGCAAGGACCGTCGCGCAAGCGAGCGCACGTGCTCGACGAGGGTCAGCGCCATCCGGTCGTGCGTGATCGTGTCCACGACGATGCGCGGGTGACCTCCATCTTGATCATCGCCATCGCGGGCGGAGGATAGACCGCGTCCGGCTTGACAAGGGGCGCCGAGTCCGCCCACGCGCTGCGGTTGGCCGCAAGTGCCGTTGCATGGCCGCGTTCTCGTCGCACCTTCCGTAGAGTGGTCACGAAGCCGGAACAACACCTCCGGAGGCAACGTGGCGAGACAGACGACTAGGAAGCAGAGCGCCGCGCCGAAGGCAGGTAATGCCGCGGCGCCGAGCGCTACAGGCGCGGCCCCCGCCAGCTCGAGCCCACGCAGCTCCGGCCCAGCGCGCAAGAGCTCAAATTCCGCGGCGCGCAAGAGCGCGAACTCCGCGCCACGCAAGAGCTCCACCTCCGGCACATCGCGCAGCAGCTCGAAGCCACCCTCGGCGCGCAAGAAGTCGGCGGCCTCCGGCACGTCGCGCAGC
>DASQTS010000260.1:0-4641 GCA_035641775.1 Thermoleophilaceae bacterium | reverse complement strand
TCGAGGGTGAGCGCTTCCGCGACGTGCGCCGGCCGGGCGGCGGGCCTAGCGGCGAGCTGGGCTCGGGGATCGACGGAGAGCTGCTCGCCTCGTTCAAGCGCCAGACGCACGCCACTCGCCGCACCATGCGCGCCGGCGTGGAGGCCCTCCGCGAGCTCCGGCGCGTGGACTCGTTCCTGATCGGCGTGGACCCCTTTGACCCGGCCGACGCCTACGCCGCGCCGCCCTTCTACGTGAGGCCCGGCCGCGCCGACGAGGACGGCCTCGGCCCCACGGACGGCCGGCTCGTGGAGCTGGACTTCGGCGACGGTGAGATTGACCGCGTGCGCGAGGCGTACGTGAAGCACGTGGAGGCGGTCGACGCCGAGCTCGGCAGGCTGCTCGACGCCGTCCCGGACGACACGGTGGTGTTCGTGCTCGGCGACCACGGCCTCGCGCTCGGCGAGCACGGCTACCTCGGCCGCGCGGCGCCCACGTCTCACCGGAACTCATACGAGGTCCCGTACCTGATCCGCCACCCCGGCGGCCAGAAGTCCGGCGACGAGGTGGACTGGTACGCCACCACCCACGACGTGGCGCCGACGCTCCTGTCCTTCCTCGGCCTCACCATCCCAGGCAAGATGCGCGGCGAGGACCTCACCGCCCTGTTCGACGACGTGGACGAGGACGACATGCCCGACCGCCCAAAGTCGATCACGGCCGTCGGCTCCCAGATCATCGTCCGCGACCGCCGCTGGCTCGTGGTCGCGGACCGCGAGCGGATCGTCCGGCGGATGTTCGACGACGACGAGGACGTCGAGGACGACATCACGCGGTTCGACAACATTGCGAACGAGGACACCGGGAAGCTCACCGAGCTGTCGCAGGCGGCGCTGCTCGTGGCCGACGGCACGCTGCCGGAGTTCGGCCCCGACGGCGCGCTCCGCCCGCCCCGCGAGCGCGGCGACGACGACACGGACGACGACGGCGTACCGAACGACTTCGACCCGTTCGACAACGACGAACCCGAGGACGGGACCTCCAGGGCAGACCTCGAGTACGACGGCCGCGTGCCGGAAGGCGGCAAGCTGCCGTGACCGAGCGCCAGAATCCGCCCGCCGAGTTTCTCTACAAGCACAAGTGGCGGATCTTCGGCGTGATGATGATCGCCTGGGCGATGGCCCTGCTGGACATCGCGATCGTGAACATCGCGATCCCGGAGCTACAGGACGAGCTGTCCACGGACATCGGGACCGTCACCTGGGTCATCAACGCCTACAACATCGTCTTCGCCGTCCTGCTCGTGTCGATGGGGCGGCTGGCGGACCAGTTCGGCCGGAAGAAGTTCTTCATCATCGGCCTGACGGTCTTCACGATCGGGTCGGCGCTCTGCGCGCTCGCCTGGTCCGTCGAATGGCTGATCGTCTTCCGAGTGATTCAGGGTGCCGGCGCCGGGATTCTCGCGCCGCTCGGCTTCGCGATGACGGTGCTCGTGTTCCCGCCGCAGCAGCGCGGCTTCGGGCTCGCGCTGATCGCCGTGGTGGCGCTCGTCTCCTCCGCCTTCGGCCCCGTGCTCGGCGGCGTGCTGATCGAGGTCGCGAGCTGGGAGTGGATCTTCCTGATCAACGTCCCGTTCGGGATCGTCGGCGTGATTCTCGCGCTGCGCTGGTGGCCGGAGACCTGGGACCTGACCGCGGTCGGCAAGCAGGTGGACGTGCGCGGGATGCTGCTGCTGGGCGGCGCCGTCCTGTTCCTCACGATGGCGCTGGTGGAGGCGAACCCGTTCGGCGGTGACCTTCCGCTGTGGCTCAGCCTCATGCAGGGCGCGATTCTGCTCGGCGTGCTGTTCTTCTGGTGGGAGCGCCGCGCGCCCGACCCGATGATCACGCCGGGGCTGCTCTCGAACACGCAGTTCCGCAACGCGAACATCGGGATGCTCTTCTTCGCGGCCGGGGCGATCGGGTCGCTGCTGCTGCTCTCGCTCGTGTTCGTGAACCTGTGGGGCTACACGCAGCTCGAGGCCGCGCTCGCGATCGTTCCCGTTCCGCTGTGCGGCCTCGCTGCGTGGCCGTTCGTAGGCCGCGCGGCGGACACGCGCCCGCCGGGCGAGCTGGCCAGGCCCGCGCTGATCGTTATGGCCGTCGGGATGCTGTGGGTCTCGTTCCTGCCCGCCACCTCGGACGATGCCTGGGCCTACATCCGCATCCTGCCCGGGCTCCTGATGATCGGCTTCGGCATGGGCATCGGGTTCCCGGCGCTGAACGTCGGCGCGATGGGCGCGGTCACCGGCCAGGACCTCGGGCTCGCCTCCGGCGTACTCAACACGGCGCGCCAGCTCGGCGCGGCCATCGGCGTAGCGATCCTCATCGCGACCTTCGGCGGCGCGCTTCACGCGCACATGTCGTGGTTCGCCGAGGACGAGATCGAGGACATCGTCGACGACTGGGAGATCCCGGCCCCGCTCGCGGGAATGGTGATCCAGTCGACGCTGCACGACTACACCGGCGGCACCGAGGACCGCTTCGAGCCGAAGCCCGGCTTCGATGAGGAGATCGTCCGGCAGACCGCGGGATCCGCGCGCGAGGGCTTCGCGTGGGCGTTCCGCCAGGCGGCGCTCCTGGTGCTGTCCGCGCTGCCGCTCATGGCCGCGCTCAGGCGCACGCCGGCACAGGCGCGCGCGGAGGCGATGGCGGCCGCCGGGCAGGGCCCGCCCCCGGCCGGGGGCGACGGAGACGGCGACGGAGACGGCGACGGCGTGGGCGCGCGCCCGGCGCCGGCGGCTCGGCCCGAACCCGCCTAGAACGCCGAACGGGCCCTCACGAGGAGGGCCCGTCGGCCGTTGGGGGGAACGAGGTTGGGGCTACCGGGGTCCGCCGGGGCCCTGCGGGATCACGATGCGGCTCTCGCTCTGGGTGGAGCCGGCGTCGGTGGTGCGCTCCGGGACCGGGGCGGGCTGACTCGAGACCACGCCGCGCGTGCCCTCGTCGGGGCCGCCGTCGTAGCGAGCGGACGGCGCCTGCGGGACCGCGATGATCGCGCGGGTGCCCTCCTCGGGCCCGCCGTCGTAGCGCGTGCCGGGCGCGACGTCACGCGGGTGCGCGTGCACCGCGCTGTTCGGCAGCGCCTGGAGCGCCGTCGGCTGGGCGATGCGGCCCGCGAGCTCGTCGTCGTCGTTCGCGACGATCACGACCGCGGCGCTCAGCGCCACGACCGCGGCCATCGCAACAGCGAGCAGGTTGCGGACGAGCTTGAAGTGGGACCGAAGGACGACTGCGGGATGCTGAGTGGGGAATGGCTGGCCCATGACTGCCTCCTGGGTGGTTGTGGTGGTGGCTGTGCTCGGCGACATCGGAGGCCATAGTCCGGGGGGCCGGTAACTGCGCGGCGACTGCGCGGTAACAGGGTGAGAGACTTGCGGTGGGATGGACTTTCGAATCCTTGGCCCGCTCGAAGTCCTCGACGGCGACGACCCGATCCCGCTCGGGGGCGGCAAGCGCCGTGCCGTCCTGGCGCTCCTGGTGCTCCACGCGGGCGAGACGGTCAGCGCGGAGCGCCTGATCGACGAGCTCTGGGGCGACGCGCCGCCGGCCACCGCCGCGAAGACGCTCCAAGTGCACGTCTCGCGACTGCGGAAGGCGCTCGCGGACGCCGGGGGCGGCGACATCCTCGTGACGCGCGGGCACGGCTACGAGCTGGCGATCGGTCCCGAGGACCTGGACGGGCACCGCTTCGAGCGGCTGTTCGGAGAGGGCCGCGCCGAGCTGGCGGACGGCCGGCCCGAGTACGCGCTCGCGGCGCTCGAGCAGGGCCTCTCCCTGTGGCGCGGCTCGCCGCTCGCCGACCTGACCTACGAGCCGTTCGCGCAGGCCGAGATAGCGCGGCTCGAGGATCTTCGTGCGGCTGCCCACGAACAACTCGTGGAGGCCAAGCTTCACCTCGGCCGTCAGGCCGAGGTGATCGCCCCGCTGGAGGCGCTGATCGAGGAGCACCCCTACCGAGAGCGGCTCCGCGCCCAGCTGATGCTTGCGCTCTACCGAGCGGACCGTCAGGCCGATGCGCTCCAGGCCTACCACGATGCGCGTACGAGGCTCGTGGAGGAACTCGGGATCGAGCCGGGTGAGCGGCTGCGGGAGCTCGAGCGGGCCATCCTGGCGCAGGACCCCGCCCTGGCCCACCCGGTGGCGCCGGCGGCGGAGAAGCCGCCCGCGCCAGGCGATGCTCCCGCCGAGGACACCGCGGCGGCGGCATCCGAGGACGACGAGCCGGCCCCCGAGGCCCCGAGTGGCCTCCCCAGCGGCGTCGTGACCTTCATGCTGACGGACATCGAAGGGTCCTCCGCGCTGTGGGAGGCCGACTTCGACGCCATGGCGGCCGCGCTCGAGCTGCACGACGGGCTTATCGCCCGCACGGCGGGGGAACACGGCGGGCGGCTGCTGAAGGCGAAGGGCGAGGGCGACTCCACTCTGAGCGTCTTCCCGCGCGCGTCCGACGCCGTGGCTGCGGCGGCCGAGCTCCATCGCATCCTCGCGGACGCCGACTGGCCGGCAGGGACCGAGCCGCGCGTTCGCATGGCCGTGTACACCGGCGAGGCGCACGAGCGCGACGGCGACTACTTCGGCCCCGCCCTCAACCGGGCGGCCCGCCTGCGGTCGCTGGCCCGCG
>DASQTS010000259.1:0-2753 GCA_035641775.1 Thermoleophilaceae bacterium | reverse complement strand
TACGAGAAGGGGCTCGTCTACCGCGACAACTACATGGTCAACTGGGACCCGGGCCTGCGCACGGCGATCTCCGACCTCGAGGTGGAGCAGCGCAGCGTCAAGGACACGCTCTACGAGATCGACTACCCGCTCGCGTCCGGCTCGGGCTCGCTGACGATCGCCACCGTGCGCCCGGAGACGATGCTGGCCGACACGGCGATCGCGGTGAACCCGGGCGACGAGCGCTACTCGCGACTGATCGGCGAGACCGCCGTGCTGCCGCTCGTGGGCAGGCGGCTGCCGATCATCGCGGACGAGTACGTGGACCCGGAGTTCGGGACCGGCGCTCTCAAGATCACGCCCGGCCACGACCAGAACGACTTCGAGATCGGTCGCAGGCACGGGCTGGAGGAGATCGTCGTGATCGGAGAGGACGGCCGCATGACGGACGCGGCGCCCGAGCGCTTCGCCGACATGGAGACCGAGGAGGCCTCGGCCGCGGTGGTGGCGGAGCTGCGCGAGCAGGGGCTCCTGTCAGGCACCCAGCCCTACGTCCACGACGTGCCTCACTCGCACCGGTCGGGCCGCCGCGTGGAGCCGCTTATCTCGCTCCAGTGGTTCTGCCGCATGGACGCGCTCGCGCAGCCCGCGATCGACGTCGTGAAGGACGGGACGATCCGCTTCCACCCGGAGAAGCCCTGGACGGGCGTTTACCTGAACTGGCTCGAGAACATCCGACCGTGGTGCATCTCGCGGCAGCTCTGGTGGGGCCACCAGCTGCCGGTCTGGTACCGCGGCGAGGAGACCTACGTGGGCGAGTCGCCGCCGCAGGGCGACGGGTGGGAGCGCGATCCCGACGTGCTCGACACATGGTTTTCGTCCGGGCTGTGGCCGTTTGCGACGCTCGGCTGGCCGAAGGCCACGCCGGAGCTGCGCGCGTTCTATCCAACCGACGTGAACTCCACGGCGCGCGACATCATCTTCCTCTGGGTCGCCCGGATGGTCATGTTCGGCAAGGAGCTGACCGAGCAGGCGCCGTTCACGGACGTGAACATCCACTCGGTGATCCAAGCCCCGGACGGGCGGCGGATGTCGAAGTCGCTCGGCACCGGCATCGACCCGTCCGACCTGGTGCACGGCGGGGCGCGGCCGCCCGTGTACGAGGAGGGCGGCGAGTTCCCGGCGTACGGCGCGGACGCGCTCCGCTTCGGCCTGCTCGCGATGTCGTCATCGCAGGACGTGCGCTTCAACGAGGAGCGCGTGAAGCAGGGGCGCGACCTCGCGAACAAGCTCTGGAACGCCGCGCGGCTGATCCTGCTGCGCGTCGCCGACGTCGAGCCTGACCCCGGCGCCGGCGCGGCGGTCGAGGACCGCTGGATCGTCTCGCGGCTCGAGCGGCTCACGGCGCGGGTGACCGAGCTGTACGACGACTTCCGCTTCTCGTTCGCCGCGCTCGAGCTGTACGGCGGCTTCTGGTCCGAGCTCGCCGACTGGTACCTCGAGCTGGCGAAGCCGCGCCTGTATGAGCAGGACAACGCCAAGGTATCGGCCGTGCTGCTCTGGTCGCTGGAGCGGGTGCTGCGCCTGCTTCACCCGGTCATGCCCTTCGTGACCGAGGAGATCTGGTCGCTGATGCCGGGCGAGGACCGCGGGCTGCTGGCCGCGGCCGAATTCCCCGTGGCGGACCTCTCGCGCGCCGACGAGGACGCCGAGCGCGAGATCGAGCGCATGATCGAGGCCGTCACGGCGCTGCGCCGCTACCGAGACGAGGTGAGCGCGAAGCCGAGCGCCGCGATCCGAGGACATCTCACCGCCGAGGGCTACGACGCCGTGGTGGGCCACATGGGTCGCCTGGCGCGCTTCGAGTGGGTCGACGGCGCGACGGCCGATGGCGACGTGATCGCGACGGTGCCCGTCCCCGGCGGCGGCGTCCAGGTGCTGCCCTCCGAAGCGTTCGACGCGGGCGAGGCGCAGCGGCGGATCGCGAAGAAGCGCGCGGACCTGGCGACGGAGATCGAGCGCGCAGAGAAGAGGCTGTCGAACGAGCAGTTCGTGGCCAAGGCGCCGGCCGCGGTGGTCGAGGAGGAGCGGCGGAAGCTCCAGGAGTACCGCCAGGCGCTGGAGAGGCTCGAGGGGTGAACTTCGAGCAGGCCGAGGAGTACCTCCTCTCGCTCGAGCTGTTCGGCATGCGGTTCGGGCTCGACCGCATGCACCGGCTGATGACGGTGCTGGGCCTGCCGCAGCGGCGCTTCGCGTCGATCCACGTCGTGGGCTCGAACGGGAAGTCGTCCACGGTGCGCTTCGCGGCGGCGATCCTCGCGGGCCACGGCGTGCCCACCGGCAGCTACACGTCGCCGCACCTGCGCTCGTTCCGCGAGCGGATCGAGGTCGGCGGAGAGCCGGTTTCCGAGGCGGACTTCGCCGCGGCGGTCACGCGCGCGGCGGAGGCGGCCGCGCTGGTGAACCGCACCGCTGAGCCCGACGACCACGTGACCCAGTTCGAGGCGCTCACCGCCGCCGCGTTTCACGAGCTGGCGCGCCGCGGGGTGGAGGCGGCGGTGATCGAGGCGGGCCTCGGAGGCCGCTTCGACGCGACGAACGTGATCCCCTCGAAGGTGCAGGTGCTCACGTCGGTGAGCCTCGAGCACACCCGCTGGCTCGGCCCGACCCTGGAGGACATCGCGGCGGAGAAGCTGGACGTGGTCCGAGACCACTCGACCCTCGTGATCGGCGACCTGCCCCCCGGAGCGCTCACGATCGCGAAACGGACTGCA
>DASQTS010000258.1:0-7413 GCA_035641775.1 Thermoleophilaceae bacterium | reverse complement strand
CGCTCGCGCCGAGCAGCTCACCGCCGGTGGACAGCAGCGACTGCGCCCCGCCCTCGAGGGCATCCAGTTGAGGCTGTACGGCCGCGACGCCGTCGCGCGCCTGACCGAGCGCCGCGGCGAGCTCGTGCTGACCGCCGGCGATGGTGCTGAGACCCGGATCCACCACCCGCCCAGCGCCGTCTGCGACCTGCTGCATCACGTCAGCCAATTGTCCAGCTTGGCGCACAGCGGCGTCGACCTGCTGGCCCGCGGAATCGGCGAGTTGCAGTTCGAACGCCAGCGCGGCGTCCAGGCCGGCGTAGCCGCCGAACTGCGCCGCAACGACCTCCTGCAGGCCGCCGCTGCCGCCCACGGCGGCCTGCGCCGCGGCCACGTGCTTTCGCGCCTCGCGAACGGCCGGGTCCGAACTCCCGGCGGCAGCGCGATCGAGCGCCTCCAGCGCGGCCTGGAGCTCGTACTCGGTGGTCTGGACCGGAATCCGCAGGAGGCTGAGCCGCGCCTGAGCATCGCGCAAGGCGCGCTGCCCGCTCATGATCGAGGGCATCAGACCGTCGACGCGGCCGCTGATTTCCCTCAGGCCCGCGGCCAGGAGCTCAGCCTTCTCGCTGAGGGTCGTCGTTCCATCCGCGAGATCGCGGGCGCCGTCCTGCGCAGCGGTCAGTCCGAGCTTCAGCCGGTCAACGTCTCCGGTGCGGCTGCTCGCCGCCGCCAGCATGGCTTCACCGGAGGCAAGCAGACGCTGCGCCTCGCCGAGACCGCGGCCGACGTCGGCCGCCTGCCTGCGCGCCTCGCGCTTCGCGCGCCCGAGCTGGCGCGATCGCGACGTGAGCTCCCGCTCGGCGGACGTCAGATCGCGTCGCGACCTGCCGATCTCCTTGGGCGCCTGACGCATCTCCGCTGTCGCGTCGGCGATCAGCCCGGGGCCGGTGACGGCCCTGATCAGCGGCAGCTTCTCGACCTGTCGCTCGAGGCGGCCGATCGCCGCGAGCCGCCCGGGGTCCAGCAGCGTCCCGCGCGGTGCCGCTAGCGCAATGTCGATCTCCGGACCGAAGTTCGCCCTGCGCAGGGCGTTGAACGCGGTGCGGCCCTCGCTGTCCTTCGGCAGCATGCGCGGATCGGCAGGGGTCGTCTCGACCCCCAGCACGGGAGCCGCCAGCAGCAACAGGAACGCCGCCAGCAGGCCGGCGGCCAGCGGCGCGCGACGGCTCACCCGGCTGACGACTCGTGAGATCGCGCCGCCCTCGGTACCTGCTACGCCTATCTGCCATTTGTTGATCCGATGGCCGAGCAGGCTCGTGGCAGCCGGCGCGACGAGGATTGCGCCGACCATGCTGAGCACGGTCACGACCCCCATCCCGAGCGCCATCGACAACAGCACCGTGCCCGGAGACAGGAAGTAGGCAACCGCGATGATGGCCAGGAGCACCACGCCGGCGAAGTTCGCGGTTCGCCCCGCGGTGTTCGCCGCGATCGAGGCCGCCTGTTTGGGAGCGTAGCCCTCCGCGAGACTGGACCGGAAGCGGGTGACTATCAGCAGCGAGTAGTCGACGCCCAGCGCCAACCCGATCATCGACGCCGCGCTCAACGCGACCGCATCGACGTCGGTGAACTCGAGGATCACCGAGATCACCCCGAAGCCCGTGATGACCGTGCCCGCGGCGATGAGTAGCGGCACGCCGGCCGCCACCGGACTTCGGAACACGAGCAGCAGGACGAGGATCAATATCGGCGCTGCGATCAGCTCGCCCTTGTGCAGCGCCTCGACCGACGATTTGTTCACCTCGCTGCCGAGCGACGGGATTCCCGCCACGTGGGCATTGAGCGGCGGGTGCACACGCGCCCGGACGAAGTCCTCGAGCGGCCCGACGACGGTATTGATGTTGCCACCGGGCGGGACGCGCAGGTCGAGGTTGATCGCCGCCTGCCGCGGACTGGGCTGCAGCGCCTCCACCTGCTCCGCGCGGGGGCTCCAGGGAGATATCGCGCGGGTCCCGGTGCGGCGCTGGAGCGCCTCCGCAAGCTGAGGGCCCTGGCGATCGATCTCGCGCGCGGGCCCCTCCACCAGGACGATCAGCGCCTCGTTGAAGCTCCCCTCGCGCACATCCCGCCATTCCGAGGACTCGGTACCGGGTATGAACAACAGCGAGGGCTGCACCTTGTCCTCGACGCCCCTGCCGATCAGCCCGAAGACCACGACGACGATGGTCCAGCACACGAGCACCGGCACGGCGTAGCGAACAGCAAAGCGCGCGACCGCCGTGATCAACCGTCGTACCTCGCAGCCCGTTGCTCGATGCCCGGGGCCACCGATGCGCCTTCCTCGATTGTCGCGCGGCCCAAAGCGGGCGAGTCCATGAGCGACCCTACCCCGCAACCGCAATGCCAACAACCGGGTTAGGATCGAGCCCAGTAAGGATTTGCCTGGTTTTGAGCCTCCCGCACAACACGGTGGTCGCACTGCTCGACGAAGTCGATCTGTTCGAGGCGCTGACGGATGACGACATCGACGGCCTCGCCCACAAGGTGGACACGGTCAGTTGGGAGGCCGGCACCACCATCTTCGAGGAGGGCGACCGCGGCGACGCCTGCTACGTGATCCACAGCGGACAGGTGAAGGTGATGCGGCGCCTCGTGGACGGTCAGCCGCTTGCGCTCGCGCAGGTCGGGCACGGCGCGGTCGTCGGTGTGCTGGCCCTTTTCGCGAGCGATCGCCGCTCGGCAACCTTGCAGGCGGTTGACCCGACGACCGCGATCGCGATCTCGCGCGAGGACCTGATGGCGATCCTGCAAGGCAACGCGGACGCGGCGATCAGCATGGCCGTTCACGTGGCCCAGCTCCTGCAGCGGGCTGAGGACCGTCAGTTCGCGAGCGCGACGTCGACGGTGAACGGTCGTATCCTGGCAACGCTGCTCGCCCAGGTCGAGGCGCGACAGGCCGGCCACCCCGGTGAGGAGAACCTCGAGCTCGTGGGCAGTACGACCGACCTCGCGCGGCTGGCGGGAACACAAAAGGATGAGACTGCGCGCTTGCTGCACTGGCTCGAGAACGAAGGTGTGATCAGCCTCAAGCGTGGGCGGATCATCGTCCGTTCGCCGGCCGCACTCAGGGGGCATCTCGGCTGAGCAGGGGCCTGGTAGCGGTATTGGCGTACCTCGCGTTGATGCTGTCCGCGGGCGTCCCCGGCGCCCGCGCGCAGCAGGCGGCGCCGGTCGGACTCGACCCAAGCGTCGCCCGCGAGGGCACGGCGCTGCTCGTCGCGGCCGACGAGTCGATGCTCAGGGCAAACGGCCGGTCCGCGGACTCCGTCGCCATCGCCCTTCCACGAGGGATGCGCTACGACGGCGCGGCGCGCGAGCGGCTCTGCGGTCGCGATCAGGCGGCGCGCTCGGCCTGTCCAGCGGCTAGCGCCATCGGCTTCGGCCGCTTCATCGTCGCTGTCCGCGGCTACCTGTTCGGGGACGGCCAGACGGAGGTGATGTGGTCGATCGATGCCTACCTCGGAAAACGCCTTCGCCGGGGCGACGCAGCATCGGTAGTGCTCATCAGCAACCTCCTGGGCGCGGGCAACGTCGGCACGCTGCTCGAGCCGGTACTCGGCACGAGCGTCCCGCGCACGGCGACCACGGTCGGCCGGCTCGTTCGGGCTTCCGGCGCCTACGGCTTCGAGGTTCGCCTCTCGAAGCTGCCCGTCCAGCTCGAGGTCGCCGCGCCGGTCACGGCCACACCCGCACGGCTCGAGCTCGCGCTGAGCGCCGTCCGTCGCATCCGCCAGAACTTCACTCGCCGCATCAGGGTGAGGACGCTCTCCGGGTACGAGGTCCGCACGATCCACGACCACAGGCTGGTCGGCCACCACCTCCTGCGCACGCCGGAGAGCTGCCACGCCTCGTGGCCATCCCGGCTGACGGTCGGTTTTCGCGGCGGGTTGAGGCGCATCGCGAGCCCGATTGCATGCGAGCCGCCCCGCTGAGCTGGCCGGCTGACCGAGTGAACGCCGCTGTGGAAACCGCTACGCAATGCGGTCCAGGCGGCCCACCAACTCGTGCGCGTGCTTCACGAAGGCGCCTGGGTCGAACACGGCGTCGAGGTCCAGCTCGGGCGCGGCCTCGGCCATCAGGTCGCGGAACTCCACGCGCTCGTCCCAGGCGCGCTGGGCCGCCTCCTGCACGATCCGGTAGGCATCGTCGCGCGCGCGGCCGCTCTCCACCAGCGCGAGCAGTGCGCGCTGCGAGTAGAGCGCGCCGTGCGTCAGGTTCAGGTTCGCGCGCATGCGGTCCTGATGGACCGTCATCCCCTCCACTACGCGGATGGCGAGGTGCTGCGCGTAGTCGAGCAGGATCGTCGCGTCGGGCAGGGTCACCCGCTCGACGGACGAGTGCGAGATGTCCCGCTCGTGCCACAGCGCGACGTTCTCCAGCCCGGCCTGCGCGTAGCTCCGCAGCAGCCGCGCGATGCCCGTGATGCGCTCCGTGACGATCGGGTTCCGCTTATGCGGCATCGCCGACGAGCCCTTCTGCGCGCCCGACCGGAACGGCTCCTCGACCTCGCGTACCTCGGTGCGCTGGAGGTGCCGGACCTCGGTGGCGAAGCGCTCGAGCCCGGCGCCGGCTAGCGCGACCGCGGATAGCAGCTCCGCGTGGCGGTCGCGCGGGACGACCTGTGTGGAGACGTACTCGCGCGCGAGCCCGAGGCGCTTCAGCACCGCCTCCTCCACCTCGGGGCCGTTCGCCGCGTAGGTCCCCACGGCCCCGGACAGCGCACCCACCGACACCGCCTCGGCCGCCCGCTCCAGCCGGATCAGGTTGCGGTGCGCCTCGAACGCGAAGCCGGCGAGCTTCACGCCGAAGGTCGTGGGCTCGGCGTGCACACCGTGCGTGCGCCCCACGCACAGCGTGTCCACGTGCTCGCGCGCGCGGCGGATCAGCGCCTGCTTGTAGTCGACCGCGCCGCCCACCAGGATCATCCCGGCCTGGGAGAGCTGGAGCCCGAGCGCCGTGTCGAGCACGTCGGACGAGGTGAGCCCGTGGTGGACCCAGCGGCCCGAGTCGCCGACCGACTCGGCCACCACGTCCACGAACGCCGCCACGTCGTGGTCCGTGACCTTCTCGCGCTCCCTGACGGCGTCGGCGGTGAATGACGCACGGTCGCGAATCGCGGCCGCGTCCTCCTCCGGGACCGCGCCCTGCTCGGCCAGCGCGTCGACCACCGCCAGCTCCACCTGGAGCCAAGCCTCGAGCTTGCGCTTCTCGGACCACACCGCACCCATCTCGGGGCGGGTGTAGCGCTCGATCACGCGCCCAGGATCCGCGCCGCGAGCACGGCCGCGTTCTTGGGGTTGTCCACCCCCACCGTGGCCACCGGCACGCCCGGCGGCATCTGGGCGATGGCGAGCAGCGCGTCGAGCCCGCCGCTCACCGAGGTCTTCGAGGTGAGCGGCACGCCGATCACCGGCAGGTCTGTGTGCGCGGCCACCACGCCGGGCAGTGCGGCGGCGAGACCGGCGCCTGCGATGATCACCTTGAGCCCGCGTAGGCGAGCGTTCTTCGCGTACTCGGCCACGACGTCCGGGTCGCGGTGCGCGCTCATCACGCGCATCTCGTGCCGTATGCCGCGCTCCTCGAGCTCCTGCGCCGCCTTCTCCATCAGCGGCATGTCGCTCTTCGAGCCCATGACGATCCCGACCTGCGGCGCGTCGTCCACGTCCAGCTCGTCGAACTGGTGCTCGACCTCGGTCTCGGGCACGGCCTCGGTGGCCGGAACGGCCGTGAACTCCTCGGTTCCGCTCACGCCCCGACCCTATCCACCGCGCGGGCGGCGATGTCGCTTCGCAGCTGCCGGCCGTCGAAGTCGATCCGCTCGGCCCCGGCGTAGGCGCGGTCGCGTGCCTCGCCGGGCGTCCCGCCCAGCCCGGTCACGCACAGCACGCGCCCCCCGGCGGTCACGACCTCCCCGTCTCGCTCCGCCGTGCCCGCGTGGAAGACCTCCGCGTCCTCGACCTCGTCCAGGCCCGAGATTACGTCGCCGCTGGACGACGACTCCGGGTAGCCGCCCGAGGCGAGCACGACGGTCACCGCCCAGTCGCTCGTCCACTCCGGCTCGACGCCCGCGAGGCCGCCCGGCTCGGCCGACGCCTCGAGCAGGTCGAGGAGGTCGGACCGCAGCCGCGGCAGCACGGCCTGCGTCTCCGGATCGCCGAAGCGGGCGTTGTACTCGAGCACCTTCGCGCTCCCGTCCGCGCTCATCATCAGACCGGCGTAGAGGATCCCGTGGAACGGAGTGCCGCGGCGGCGCAGCTCGTCCACGATCGGCTGGTGCACGCGCTCGGCGATCTCCTGCGCGCGGTCGGCGTCGACGCCCGGGACCGGCGAGTAGCTCCCCATGCCGCCCGTGTTGGGCCCCTCGTCGCCGTCGAAGATGCGCTTGTAGTCCTGCGCGGGCGCGAGCGGCACGGCGCGCTCGCCGTCGCAGAGCGCCAACAGCGAGAGCTCCTCGCCCTGGAGGAACTCCTCCAGCACCACCTCTGTCTCGCCGAAGCGCTTCTCGCCGAAGAAGACGTCGATCGCCGCGCGCGCTTCGCGCTCGTCCTGCGCGATGATCACGCCCTTCCCCGCCGCCAGCACGTCGGCCTTGAGCACTGCCGGGTACGAGGCGCAGGCGAGGTGCGCGGCCGCCTCCTCGCGATCGCGGAACATCACGTGCGATGCCGTGGGCACCCCGCAGTCCCTCATGAGCTGCTTCGCGTAGGCCTTCGAGCCCTCGATGCGGGCGGCCTCCTTCGTGGGCCCGAACGCCCGGATGCCGGCGGCGGTGAGCTCGTCCACCACTCCGGCCACGAGCGGCGCCTCCGGGCCGACCACCACGAGGTCGACGCTGCGCTCGCGGGCCGCCGCGACGACGTCGCCGTCCGGCAGGCACTCCACCCCGTCGCGCGCGATCCCGGCGTTGCCGGGGATCGCCAGGACCTCTGGGGCACGTTCGCTCCGGCGGAGCGCCCGGACGAGCGCGTGCTCGCGCCCGCCCGCTCCGACCACGAGGACCGTCGAGCTCAAAGCGCAGAGATGAAGTCGTCGACCGGAATTGCCGACAGGGTCTCGTAGTGGGCCGTTCCCCGAGAACCCAGCTCCATCGAGACCCTTGCGACGGTCTTCTCGTCGGGGGCCTCGATGACGTTCACGAAGTCGTACCGGCCGAGCACCGCCCACTGGGCCGTGACGGTCGCGCCAAGCTGCTCGATCTCCTTGTTGACCTCCCGAATCCGCTGAGGATTGCTCTTCAGGGTCTGCACGCCCTCGGGCGTCAGGGTGCTCAGCATCACGAAGGTGGGCACGGCGATCCTTTCGATGGAGTACGTCGGCGCGGAATGTACCCTCTCCGCATGACTCGCTCTCTGGCCGTCGCCGCGGGGCTCGCGG
>DASQTS010000257.1:0-2917 GCA_035641775.1 Thermoleophilaceae bacterium | reverse complement strand
GCCTCGGCCTCGTGGGCGTAGAGCGTGTGGCCGAAGACCTCGTTGCCGTGCTTGTCGAAATTCGACATGTCAGGGTCGGTGAAGGCGGCGTCCGACACGCAGCCGGCCTCACCGCCGCAGCACCCGCTCGAGGTGGCGTCCTTCACGGCGGTAGCGGCCGCCGCGTAGCGAGCACGGACCTGCTCGCGGATGTCTGTGTCAGTCAGCTGAGCCATTCGGAAAGTTCCTCCAGTGCGTCGGGGAGCACGTAGTAGTAGGCCCACAGGCCACGGCGTTCGGAATCGACGATTCCGGCCTGGCGCAGGACCTTGAGGTGATGGGAGACGGTGGGCTGCGAGAGGTCGAACAGCGGTACCAGCTCGCACACGCAGACCTTGCCCGCCGCCTTCCGGAGCACGTCGACGAGCTGGACGCGCACCGGGTCGCCGAGTGCCTTGGCTACGGCGGCCATCCGTGCGGCGCGCTCGCCGTCCACGTCGGGGTGGACGACCGGCACGCAGCACGGCTGTCCGACCGGGCGCTTCTGCTTAGGCGAGAGCTCGAGGTCTACAGCCACGCATCGAACTGTATCAATTCAATTGATATATGTCGATTTAGTACGCGGGAGCGAGCCCGAGCGTACGCGTGATTTGCCCGTGGCTGAGGCCGCCGAAGTACGAATGCTCCACCGCACGGCGACGCGCCGCGGGGAGCGAGGCAAGCCTGGACCAGGCGATGGCAGGCGCAGCGGGCGCCACCCAGCGCAACACGAGCAGGTCGCCGAGTGCCCATGCGGCGAAGGCGAGTCCGCCGACGGTGCCCGTCGCCGTGAGCAGCACGCCCGCGGCGGCGGCCGCGGCGACCCCCTCCGGGCCGAGGATGAGCACGCTGGCCGCGGCGCCCACGCTCAGGCCGAAGGGCAGCTGGCCGAGGGTCACGACGGCGATCAACACCGCGATCGCGTCGAACAGGGAGGCGTCGACACCGACGGCGTGGAGCATCAGCCAGTTGCGGCCGATCTGCGCGAACACCGCGATCAGCACGAATCCGAGGAGCAGCGTGCGGCCGCGTCCCGTGCGCATGACCGACAACCCCTTCGCGAGCCAGCGTGCTTTGGCGGCCGCCACGCTTCGGAAGGCGAGGCCGACCGCGGTCACGCCCGCGAGGCACGCGAGCGGGCTCCACCACGGCAGCCCGAGCGGGCCGACGAGCGTGAAGGAGGTGAGCGCGGCGAGCGCGGCCTCGACGTACAGGATCGGCAGCTCGGCGGCAATTAGGGCGGGCACGCGAGGCGTTTCCTCCGGCGCCGTGCGCCGCAGCGTCGCGATGCGTGCCGCCGTGCCGAGCTGATGGTTCAGGAGCTGTCCCACGCAGCCCATGCTGGACGCCCGGTAGAGCTTCCGCCGGCTGACCGTGCCGCCGGACGCGTGCACGCACACCCGCCACGCCTCGCTCCGCGACACGAGCGCGACGACCTGCAGCGCGACCGCTATGCCGATGACGATCGGGGCGGCGCCGGTGATTCCGGACTCGAGCTCGTCCCACTTCCCCACGAGCACAACCACGAGCACCGCACTGGCGGCAATCGACGCACTCAACGTCAGGGCCCTTCGGAGATGCTCCGACAAGGCCGTTCTCCTCACCTCTCGGGGTACCGACGCGACAGGCAGAGGGAACTGGCTGAAGGGCGGTCTGTTACGACCCTACCCGGAACGGGGGTCGCTCAAAGCAGCGGCGAGGCGGGCGGCGGCCTCGTCCGAGGCTCGCTGGAAGTCCTCCAGCCGGGCGGCATTGAGCGGGCGGCCGCCGTAGAGCTTCGCCCTGTAGAGGTCGAGGCGCTGACGGTGGTAGTTCGCTTCGGTGCGAAGCTCGTCGAGCCGCGCTCGCTTGGTGCCGCCCATGTACATGTCACGATAGCCCCCCGCGTGGATTCAGCCACCGTCACGGAACCCCGCTTCACCGACGAGGAGCACGCCTTCCTGCTCTCCCGCGTCCAGCCGGCGCTCATCGGGCTGATCGACGGCTCGCTCTCGACGCTCGCGCCGATCTTCGCCGTCGCACTGGCCACGCAGGACCCGCACGTCGCGTTCTTCGCCGGCCTCGCCACCTCGATCGGCGCGGCGGTGAGCATGGGCTTCTCGGAGGCGCTCTCCGACACCGGCGAGCTCACCGGCCGCGGCTCACCGTGGGCGCGCGGAGCGATCACCGGCGGCGGGACCTTCGTCGGCGGCGTGGTCCACACGCTGCCATTCCTGATCAGCAACTACCACGCGGCGATCATCGCGGCGATCGTTACGGTGGCGATCGAGCTGGTCGTGCTCGCCGTGATCCGCGCGAAGTTCTTCCGGACCGGCTTCCTACGCTCGTTCGCGACGGTCACCCTGGGCGGCGTGATCATCGTGGCGGTCAGCGCGGCGCTCGGCAGCGCGGCGTAGCGCCTCGTCGAGCGTCCCGAACATGTCCCAGTTGGTGAGGCGGCCGTCTTCGATGCGCATCAGGAAGTAGATCTCCGCCTCCACCTCGATGTCCATCATCCGGGAGCGTCCGCCGTTGGTGGCGTGGAGGACGAAGTGGTCCTCGTCGGGGGCGAAGATCCGGTGCGGGGTGACGCGGAAGTCCTCCCACTGTCGCGGCCAGTCGAGCAGTGCCTCGATCAGGCCGTCGCGCCCGCGGTGAGTGTGGGGGTCCGGCAGCTCGGCGAGCTGCGTTATCTCGAGTTCGGGGTCGGCGTGCTCGAGCAGCCACTCGAGGTCCACCCGCCGGTACGCGTCGATCAAGCCGCGCGCCGCCTGATCGATCTCTGCCGGCATGTCCGGGTCGAACACGGCCTTCCAGTCGTCCCCGATTCCCATCCGGCGGATCACCTCCCGCGCTGCCTCGAAACGGTCCTCCACGGCTAGACGCCCCCCGATGGGCCGAAGCGCTCGGTCCTGATCGC
>DASQTS010000256.1:0-4460 GCA_035641775.1 Thermoleophilaceae bacterium | reverse complement strand
CCTTCGCGGAAACGAACCGTCTCCTCACCCTCTCCTACACCGCACAAGCGAAAAGGCACGAGATGAAGATCGTCGTCATCGGCGGAACCGGGCTCATCGGGTCGAAGCTGGTCGAGAAGTTGCGACAGGACGGTCACGACCCGCTCGCGGCGGCACTCGAGACGGGCGTCAACTTGCTCTCCCGCGAGGGGCTCGCCGAAGCGCTCGAAGGTGCCCAGGTGGTCGTCGACGTCGCGAACGCGCCCGCCTGGGACGACGCGGCTGTGCTCGACTTCTTCGAGACCTCGTCCCGCAACCTGCTCGCCGCGGAGACCGGCGCAGGCGTAGGGCACCACGTCGCGCTGTCGGTCGTCGGCGCGGACCGGCTCGCTGCCGAGAGCGGCTACATGCGCGCGAAGATCGCGCAGGAGGAGCTGGTCAAGGCCGGGCCCATCCCCTACACGATCGTGCGCGCCACGCAGTTCTTCGAGTTCATCGGCCGGATCGCCGAGTCGGGCGCCGACGGCGACACCATCCGGCTGTCGCCCGCCCTCGTGCAGCCCGAGGCAGCCGATGATGTGGTCGGCACCTTGGCCGACGTCGCGGTCGGCTCACCGCTGAATGACACGGTCGAGCTCGCGGGCCCGGAGGCGTTCCGCCTCGATGAGCTCGCCCGGCGTGTGCTCGAGGCAAGCGACGACCGGCGGCAGGTGACCTCCGACGTCCACGCCCGCTACTTCGGCGCCGAGCTAAATGACCGCTCCCTCACCCCCGGCGACGATGCACGCATCGCCCCGACCCGTTTCGACGACTGGCTCAGCCAGTCCACCAACTAGCCCCAATCCGAAAGGAACTTCGAATGGCAGGACTCACTGACAGGGAAACGCGACAGGTCGAGCAGGCGAACGCGAGCGGGCGGACACCGGTCGTGTTCATCCACGGCCTCTGGCTGCTGCCGAGCAGCTGGGATAACTGGGCGGGCTTCTTCGAGGACGCGGGCTATGCCGCGGTGACCCCGAGCTGGCCCGACGATCCTGAGACGGTCGCAGAGGCCAGGGCGCACCCCGAGGTCTTTGCGGGGAAGACGCTCGGCGAGGTCGCCGATCACACCGCAGCGGTGATCGGGGGGCTCGATAAGAAGCCCGCGGTCATGGGCCACTCGACGGGCGGACTCTTGGCGCAGATCATCGCCGACCGGGGTTTGTCGGCGGTGACGGTGGCGATCGATCCCGGACCGTTCCGCGGTGTGCTGCCGCTGCCGCTCTCCACGTTGCGGTCCTCGAGCCCGGTGCTTCGAAACCCGTTGAACCGCGGCCGCGCCGTCGCCCTCACCCCGGGCCAGTTCAAGTACGGCTGGGCGAACGCCCTCGACGACGAGGAGACGGAGCGGCTGTATGAGACCTACCACGTGCCAACGCCGGGCGTGGCCCTCATGCAGATGGCCTACGCCAACCTGAACCCGCGGACCGAGGCGAAGCTGGACCCCAAGAACCCGGATCGCGGCCCGCTCCTGATCATCGAGGGAGAGAAGGACCACACGGTGGCGATGGCGATCGCAAAGGCGTCGTTCAAGCGCCAGCTCCAGAACCCGGCGGTCACCGAGTTCGAAACGGTCCCCAACCGCGGTCACTCGCTGACAATCGACAGCGGTTGGCGCGAGGTGGCGGAAAAGGCTCTCGTGTTCGTCAAGCGCTTCGCCGGCCCGACTGCAAGCCGCGACCCCCAGCCCCAACCCGAGAAGAGCCTCTCGTGAAGCCCACCATCGTCCTCGTCCACAGATCATGGAGGCCGCGGCCGTGCATGCGGCCGCCTGATCGAAGATGATCACTGGTACGACCACCACCGATCCACTCGTGGAAGCGCTCGCCGCCCGGCTACGTTCAATCGACGTGGTCAGCTGGCAACGGGTAGCGGCCTGGGCAGAGGAATCCAAACTCTCGTTCGAGGATCTCCGCCTGTTGCTCGCGCTGGCGTTCAAGATCGACGACGGTCCGGCCGCTGTCAGCAAGTTGGCCGACCTCGCCGGCCTCCCGCTCGACGTCGCCTACCCCGCCACCCACAGGCTCCGGGGTCGCGGCTATCTCCATGAGGAAGGGCGCCAGTACTCGCTCAGCAAGCAGGGACGGGAGCTCGTCGCCATGCTTGACACGGCGCGCCGCGAGGGCATCCAGGCGTATATCGACCGGCTCGATCCCGAGGAGCAGCAACGGCTCCGGACGGTTTTCACGAACCCGCCTGGCACTTAGCTCCCCACATATGCTCGCGGAATGGCGGCCGGCACGGGCTCGATCGTCCCGGAACTACCGATCACCCGAACCCGCGAGGCGGGCGAGCAGCGCGCGACCTTCTTCGAGCTGTTCTTCGACCTCGTCTACGTCTTCGCGGTCACCCAGCTGTCGCACCACCTGCTCGCGGACCTGAGCTGGTCTGGGGCGGCCGAGACGGCGCTCATGCTCGTCGCCCTGTACTGGGCGTGGAACTACACGACGTGGATGACCAACTGGTTCGACCCGGACACCGCGCCGGTCCGGCTCGTCCTGGTCTTCGTGATGCTGGCGAGCCTCCTGATGGCAGTCGCGATCCCGGAAGGATTCGGCGAGCACGCGCTGCTGTTCGCGTGCGGATACTCGGGTCTGCAAATCGGGCGGAACGCGTTCGTCGTCGCGACCACCCCGCGCGGGCGGTTCAACCAGAACTTCCGCCAGATCCTCGCCTGGAGCGTGCTGTCGGCCCCCCTCTGGGTCGCGGGGGGCGTCGTCGACGCCGAGGGGCTGCGCTGGGCGCTCTGGCTCGGTGCGCTGGCGATGGACCTCGCGGGACCGCTGGCCGCCTACTGGCTGCCGCGTTTCGGGAGAACGCCGATGAGCCAGTGGCAGATCGAGGGCGCCCACTTCGGCGAGCGCTTCCAGCTGTTCGTGATCATCGCGCTCGGCGAGAGCATCGTGCTGGCGGGCGCGACCGCCTCGGATACCGGCCTGAGCATCGAGGTCGTGTCCGCCCTCCTGCTCGCCTTCCTCTCCTCGACGGCGCTCTGGTGGTTGTACTTCGGCCAGGTCGCCGGAATGGTCTTCGAGCGGATCCGCACGGCCACGCCCGAGGAGCGAGGCCAGATCGGCCGCGACATCTACACCTACCTGCACCTCCCGATCGTCGCCGGGATCGTGCTCGTGGCGGTGGCCGACGAGCTGGTGATCGCGCATCCGGCGGACGACCTGCACCACGCCGGCGCGCTCGTCGCCCTCGGCGGCCCCGCCGTGTTCCTCGTCGGCCTGATTGCGACCGCCGCCAGGATCGGTCACGCCCAAAGCCGCCCGCGCGCCATCGCCGTCGTTGCGCTGCTCGCCGCCGTGCCGCTCGCCGCCGGCGCCGGCGGGCTGCTCGTCCTGGCACTCGTCACAGGACTCCTGACAGTGCTGGTCCTGGACGAGCAGCTGCGCGAGGGGCAGGCCTGACGGTCCCTGAAGCAGAAAGGCCCGCATACGCGGGCCTTTCCAGTAGCGGGGCGCGAGGCGTCGACGTCTGACGGCTACGCGGCCTCGCGCATCGGCTCGGCGTACTCGTCGCTCGACACCGGTGCCGGCACCACGGTCGCGCCGCGGTACGTCGCGAAGGCCGCGCGGAGCCGGTCGGGCAGCGCGGGCGTCTGCTCGAAGGCCCGGATCGCGCTGGCACGCATGCGGAGGGCGGCGGCGAGACGATCGGTGTGGGGCGAGCGATCCACGATGACGCGGCCATCTGTGAGCGAAAGCGCCCCGCTGGGCGTGCCGTTCACCTGGCCGACGAGAACGCGGCCGTTAAGCGGAGCCCCGGAGTTGCGCTCGGCGAGGCGCTTCAGCGCGTCGGCGTCCTGTCCGTCTGCGAAGCGAATGCGATAGGTGTTGGCTCCGAACATTTGGTGTGCTCCTCCGTCTCTGCTGTGCGGGATCTGACGTGCTGAAGGGGACCACGACCCGCTGACATTCCGCGGACGCGTCGCTGACGCCCCCCGCGCCCAGGCGGTCAGGGCGCGGTGGTCGCGACCGCTTGTGACGGACCGCTCTGCAGCCGTGCAACGGCTTCCTCCGGCGAAAGCCCGCGCCCGGCGCTGAAGTGGGCCTCGTACCCGCGTCCAAGCGCGTCTCGGGCGCCGGCGAGAGCTCGGTCCTGGAGCGTCGTCACGGATGCCCACGGGGGCGCGCCGATCTGCTCGTGTAGGGCCGCCGAGGCACCCGCGAGCCGTGCGGCATCCTCCGCGCGGGCATCGACCGCGGCCTGCGCGGAGAGGCCGGCGAGCGCCTCGCCGACGTTGAACGGGTCGCCGACGTGGCGCGCGAGTGAGAGGCAGTCGAGAAAGCCGCGCGTGGCGTCCTCACCGCGGCCGCGCAGGTGCATCAACCAGGCGTGATCGATGAGCGGCTCGACCAGTCGCCGGTCGTCTCCGTGTCGGCGCCGCAGCTCGAGCGCCTCGGCGAGGTGTTGCTCGGACTCCGCCAAGCGCCCGT
>DASQTS010000255.1:0-6025 GCA_035641775.1 Thermoleophilaceae bacterium | reverse complement strand
TACGGCGCGGTCTTCGGCTGGGATACGCTCGAGCTGGACGGCGGCTTCCAGACGTGGACGCTGCCCGGCTACGGCGACCACCTCGAGCTCGACAACCCCGACATGCGCAAGAACATGGCCGAGGTGGGCGCGCCCGAGGGCTTCGAGGACGTCGTCGCCAGCCTTGCTCCGATCCCGGAGGATCAGCCGGACACGCCGCCGCACTGGGGCCTGACGTTCGCCGTGGACGACGCTGACGAGATCGCCAAGGCCGCGACCCAGCTGGGCGGCACGGTCGTCGTCCCGCCCTTCGACGCGCCCTGGGTCCGCATGACTGTGATCACCGACCCGCAGGGAGCGACCTTCACTGCGAGCAAGTACGTGCCCGAGAACAGGAACGTCGCGGCGGAGACGCAGGCGATGGGCTAGCCCGGCATCCGGCCCTCCTCCACCAGCTTCTCCAGGTGCGCCGCCAGCGTGAGGGCGGCCGCGCCGCGCAGGTGCTCCGGGACCTCGGGCCATGCCGCGTCGAGCAGCTCGTCGCGGGATGTGATCCCGGATTCGAGCGCCTCCAGCAGCCGCCGCTCGCGGTCCAGGCGATGCGAGATGTAGTCGTCGAGCTTCGCCGCGGGATCGGCCACGTACGGGCCATGGCCGGGACACAGGACGTCGAGGTCGAGAGCGCGGAGCCGACGCAGTGAGTCGAGGTAGGAGGACAGCGAGCCCTCCCCGGGCGCGATGAAGACGCTGCCCTCGCCGAGGACGGTGTCGCCGGTGAAGCAGACCCGGTCCATCAGGAGGCAGACGCTGTCCGCCGAGTGCCCCGGCGTCGCGATCGCCTGGAACGGCCCCACCTCCTGCCCCTCCCCCGGCAGCGTCACCGGCGCGCCGAGCTCGTCCGCGCCCTCGGAGTGGTCCGCGTGCGAGTGCGTCAGCACGACGCCCTCGATGCCGTCCCCGGCGGCCCGCCGTACGGCGTCCAGGTGAACGGGGTCCGCCGGGCCGGGATCGACCACCCACGCGCCGACGACGTACGTGTTCGTCCCGTCGAGGGTCAGCGGCGAGGGATTGTCCGCCCTGACCCGCACGACGCCCTCGGGCTGCTCGTCAGTCGCCACGCCCAGGTTTGTAGCGGAGTATTCTCGCCCGAGTTGGGCTCGCAAACCAATACGGGGGACCCTGCCCGGGAGAGGCGCGCGTTCGCGCTTGGGCTCGTCGCACTGGCGGTCATCTTCGCGGTCGACGCTGCCCTGGGCTCGAGGGCCATGCTCGTCGAGCTCCTGGTGGCCGGGCCGCTGATCGCGGCGACGGGCGCGACCGTGCGCCAGACGCTGGTGGTCGCCGTTGCCGCGCTGGTGCTGGCGATCCCCGGCGGCCTGGTTTCCGACGCGTTCCTCGAGGTGGCGCATCTCGTGGCGATCGGCATTGTCGCGGTCGGCGGGGCGCTGGCCGTCGTGATCTCCGGCCTCCGGGCCGGCCGCGAGCGCGACGCCGCCAGGCTCCAGGTGCAGTACGACGTGGCGCGCGCGTTGGGCGACGCGGAGAGCTTCGACGAGGCGTCACCGCGGCTGCTCGCGGCCCTCGCACGCCCGCTCGGACGCCAGCTCGCCCAGTTCTGGGCGCAGGGCGACGACGGCAAGCTGCGCTGCGTGGCGTGTTGGTCCGAGGACGGCTTCGAGGCCGACGAGTTCGTGCGCCGCAGCAAGGAGCTGGTACTCGAGCCGGGGCGCGGCCTGCCCGGCGAGGTCTGGGAGACCAAGCGCTCGGCGTGGCTCGGCGACGCTCTGGCGACCGGCACCTTCCTGCGGAACCGCGAGGCCGAGGCGGCCGGCATCCGGGGCGGCATGGCCTTCCCGGTCACGAGCGGCGACGAGTGCATCGCGGTCGTCGAGCTGTTCTCACGCGAGATCCGCGAGCGCGACGCGGGCGTCTACGCGCTCAGCGAGGCGCTCGGGAGCCAGATCGGCGAGTTCATCGAGCGGCTCCGGGCTGCCGACGCCCGCCGCCTGGCGGAGCGTGAGCGCGAGCAGGCGCGTATCCAACTCGAGGCGATCCTCGGCGGCGTTGCCGACGCGGTGACCGCGCAGGCGCCCGACGGGCGGCTCCTGTTCGTAAACGACGCCGCCGTGGCCGTGATGGGCTTCGAATCCAGGGAGGCGCTGCTGAACGCGCCGATCGCGTCGCTGATGGACCGCTTCGAGGTGGTGGACGAGGAGGGGCGGCCGTTCCCGCTCGAGGCGCTGCCTGGCCGCAGGGCGCTCAGCGGCGAGGATGGCGCGGAGTCCGTGGTGCGCTTTCGCGTGCGCGACACCGGCGAGGAGCGCTGGTCCGCGGTGAAGGCCACCCCGGTCCGCGACGACGACGGCAACGTGACGATGGCTATCAACGTCATCGAGGACATCACGACCCACAAGCGCGCCGAGCTCGCGCAGCGCTTCCTGGCCCGCAGCGGCGAGGTGCTCGCGTCCTCGCTCGACCCCGACCAGCTGCTTGTGGAGATCGCCGAGCTGGCGGTCCCGGGCGTCGCGGACTGGTGCGCAGTGGACGTGGTCGACGAGTCCGGGCGCGTCGAGCGCAAGGCGCTCGCCCACGTGGACCCAAGCGTCCGGGAGCGCGCGATCGAGATCAGCACGCGCTACCCGCCCGACCCCGACGCGCCTGCCGGGCTGCACCAGGTGCTTCGCACCGGGCAGCCCGAGCTCTATCCCGAGATCCCGGAGGAGCTGCTGCGCGAGGGCACCCAGGACGAGGAGCACTACGAGGCGATCTTGGAGATCGGGATGCGGTCGGCGATCATCGTCCCGATGACGACGCGCGGGCGAACGCTCGGCGCGCTGTCATTCGTCTCAGGTCCGTCCGGGCGGCGCTTCGACGAGCAGGACGTGGAGCTCGCCCAGGAGCTGGCCCGCCGCTGCGCGACGGGGATCGACAACGCCCGGCTCTATACGGACCGCTCGTACATCGCCCGCACGCTTCAGCAGAGCCTGTTGCCGGTGGAGCTGCCCGACATACCCGGCGTCGAGGTCGCCGCCCGCTTCCGGCCCACCGGCGAGGGCAACGAGGTCGGTGGGGACTTCTACGACATGTTCGAGACCGGCAACCGCGGCTGGGCGGTGGTCATGGGCGACGTCTGCGGCAAGGGGCCGGACGCCGCGGCCGTGACCGCGCTCGCCCGCTATACGCTGCGCGCGGCCGCGATGCGCGAGAACCTGCCGAGCCGCAGCCTCGCCACCCTTAATGAGGCGCTCCTGCGCCAGCGCGACGACCGTCGCTTCTGCACGGTCGCGTACGCCTACATCGAGATGCTCGACAGTGGCGCCCGCGCGGGGGTCTCCACCGGCGGCCATCCGCTTCCGCTCCTGCTGCGCGCGGACGGCAGCGTGCAGACGGTCGGGCATCCCGGCACGCTGCTGGGCGTGGTCCCTGACCCGTCGCTGGAGGACGAGGCGGTGACGCTCGAGCCGGGCGACTCGCTGGTCTTCTACACCGACGGCGTGATCGAGAACCGGATGGGCAGCGACGGCGTCCTGGACGAGCGGCGCCTCGCAGAGCTCGTGGCCACCTGCTCGGGAGAAGGGGCGGACGCCATCGCCTCGAGAATCGAGGAGGCCGCGGTGCTGTCCCAGGGCGGCCGTCCGAAGGACGACATCGCGGTGCTGGTGCTACGCGTGGTCGAGTAGTCCTCCATTTGACTGAATTTTCCTGTCATATGTTGACCCGGGCCCCAGGCCGGGTACACCGGAGGTGATGGCTAGGACGGAAACGCGCGCCGGGGTGCGGCGTCGCAGCGTTGAGAGGCTGGGCCGAGAGGGTCTCAGGATGCGCCTGAGCAGCGGCCCGGAGGCGGCCGCGGAGGCCCGCAAGGCGATCTCGACCCTTCGTGCCGACCTCGATCCCCCCCTCATCGAGACGTTGCGGCTGCTGGTGACGGAGCTCGTCACCAACAGCGTGCGCCATACCGACCCGCCCAAGATCACGCTCCGGGTTGCGATCGGGAAGAGCGCCGTCCTCACCGAGGTGACCGACGAGGGACCGGGCTTCGACCCCGAGGCACTCGGCGAGGCGGGCAGCGACAGGTGCGGCTGGGGCCTGTTCCTGGTTCAGCGCCTGGCCAAGCGCTGGGGCGTGAAGGACGACGGCCCTTCGAAGCGCGTCTGGTTCGAGCTCGGCCGGGCCTAGAGCGTCAGCTGGGGATCCTCCGGAATCTCTTGCCCCAGCAGGGCCCTAAATCTTTGCGCTGCCGTGGGCGCGTCGTCTCCCCGATTGTTGTTGAAGGCGACGTGAACCTCGCCCGCGCTCTCGGCCATCTGCCTGGCTCGGCCGGCGATCTCCTCAAGCTCCTCATCGGTGTACTGCCAAGCGAAACGCTCCGCAACGGAGCGCCCCGTGAGGTACCCCTTTGTGTTCCTTCCATGGGCGCGGAGATACGCGCGTGATGGGTTCGTGACCGCATCGAGCGGCGGCATGATCTGGAAGTTGTCCCCGGGCGGCGCGTCGACGGCCACGTAGGTCACGCCGCGGTCGGCGAACCAATCCAGAGTGGAGCCGTGGTTGGTGTCGTGCACCCAGTTTCGGTTGCGCAGCTCAACCGCGAGGCCGTGCGGGCCGAGGACCTCCACGAGTTGGTCGAGCTCCTCGAGCCGGTGCTTCCTCGGCGAGAAGGCGGGCGTGAGCTGAAGCAGGTAGGTGCCGAACTTCCCGGCTTCGCGGAGCGGGGCGGTCTCCTCCGCGAGGCGCTCGGCCAGCGGGCGCTCCAGCTCCGGCGTGCCGTGGAGGCCGCGCAGGTCGGGCGGGAGCGACTCGACCGGCGCCGAATGCCGGGACAGGGCGCGGTGCGCCTTCACGTCGAAGGTGAAGCCCTGCGGGGTGACCTCGACCCAGCCGTGCACCGTGTTGCGGTCGGGCACCGCGTAGAAGCTCGAGTTCAGCTCGACCATCTCGAAGCGCTGCGCGTACCAGGGCAGCCGCTCCTTGGCGGGCATCTTCGGCGGATACCACTCCTTGACGAACCCCGGGTCCGCCCAGCTCGAGGTGCCTACGAGAATTCGACCTGGCATCCCGATGGATATTGCCTAGCCGCGCCGGCCGAAGCTGTGCGCGGTCGGGAGGACGGCCGTTAGCTCGCCGGCGTCGCTCGACCAGACACGGCGGGGCTCGATGTGGGTGACCTGCGCCGGCGGGAGGTCGGGACGGTCTAGCCGCTCGATGCGGTCCACGATCACGTTCGCCGTCCCCTCGCGCCGCTCGAGGCGGCCTGAGGCCAGCACGAGCGGCTCCGAGCGGACGGCCAGCCGGAAGCGGTCGTGGACGGGCGGCGAGACGATCAGGTTGATCGTGCCGAGCTCGTCCTCGAGCAGCATGAAGGTCACGCCCTTCGCCGTGGCCGGGCGCTGGCGGGCGATCACGAGGCCGGCGACCCGGACGCGGCGGCCGTGCGGATGGCCCTCCAGATCCCTGCTCGTGCGCAGGTCGTAGGGCAGGCCGGGGCGCATCAGCTCGAGCGGGTGCTCGCGCAGGGTCACGCCGGTTGAGCCGTAGTCGGCGAGCATCCGCTCCCATGCGCTGAGCGCGCGCAGCTCGGGCCCCTCCTGCGGCTCGAGCGGGAGCGCGAGCTGGGTGCCCTCCGGGACCTGCGTGCCGGGCACGGCCACGCCGAGCATCCACAGGGCACGCCGGCGCCTGGCCGCGGGAGGGCCGTCCACGAGCGAGTCGCACGCGCCGGCCCAGGCGAGCCGTCCGAGCGTCTCCGCGGACGCGCCCGAGCGCCCGGCGAGGTCGCCGAGCGAGCGCCAGCCGGCGCCGCGTTCGGACACCATCGCCTTCACCTCGGCCTCCTTCACGCCGGTCACGTAGCCCAGCCCCATCCGGACCGCGCCGTCCTCCACACGGCACTCGGCCGCGCTTTTCACCACGCACGGCGGCAGCACGTCCACCCTGCGCCGCTGCGCCTCGTGAACGAGGGCGTCCGGCGGATAGAAGCCCATCGGCTGCTCGTTCAGCAGCGCGCACAGGAACTCCGGGTGGTAGTGCACGCGCAGCCAGGTGG
>DASQTS010000254.1:0-7932 GCA_035641775.1 Thermoleophilaceae bacterium | reverse complement strand
ATCACGAAGCCGGCCTCCAGCTCGATGTCGAGGCGCTCGCTCGGGCCGAACGCCGGTCCCGGGCGCTGCCCGCTGGGGCGCCGCACGGGCGTCCCGCTCGGCACGACGGTCCCCGCGCGTCCGTGGTACCCCACCGGCAGGTGCCGCCAGTTCGGCAGGAGCGGCTCGGCGTCCGGGCGGAACATCCGCCCGACGTTAGTGGCGTGGTGGAGCGACGAGTAGAAGTCCACGTAGTCGGCCGGCTCGACCGGCATGCCGAGCTCGGCGACGGCTGCGTCTCGCCCTTCCCCCGCGCGCTCGCGGGCCTGGCGCCAGGCGTCCGGGCCGGCGGCCATGAGTCCGTTGAGCGAGGGGCCCTTGAACAGCGGGTCGAGGCCGCTCAGGTCCACGACGGTGTCGTCCACCCGGGCGCACACGCCGCCGCCGCGGAGCACCCCGAACGCGAACGTCACGACAGCATCCCCAGCTCGCGGAGGTCGTCGATTGGCTCGCGCCAGCTGCAGCTGCCGAAGCCGTCGAAGAGCTCGCGGCTCTCGGGTCGCACTTCCAGCGAGCCCGCGTCCTCCTCGGCCAGCACGGCGGCGATCCGCTCGCGCGGCGCGGTCACGGCAGCCATCACGTTGAGGAAGCCGTGCTCGTCGCCCCGCCGCACAGCGTGGTGGAGGCCGGCGGTGGCCTTGAAGCGGACGCCCGCCTCGCGGCAGCACGCGACCACGAGCGCGAGCTGATCGACCGAGGGAACGTGCTCGCCTCCGCAGCGGACCTTCACCCGCCCGCCCACCGCGGCCACCGCGCCGATCGCGGCCGGCACCGCGTCCCGCCAGCCGTCGTCGAAGACGAGCTCGAAGTAAGTCGTCACGTCGAGCGGCTCGAGCGAGCGATATGCGGCGAGCAGGTCAGCGGGACGCGGGCGCGCTCCTTCCAGCCTCAGCTCCACGGCTCGCACGCGGTCGTCGCCCTCGAGCTGAGCCGCTTCCGCGGCGTCGGGGAGCACGGCGCTCAGCGGGGGCATCTCGTCCGGCAGCTCGGACACCCGGGCCGCCGGCACCACGAAGCGGTTCAGCAGCTCGGCGTGCTGGCTCGACCGTGCCGCCCGGTCCTCCGTTAGCGCCTCGTCCAGCTCCATCGACGCCGGCGGGAACAGCGCGGCGTGGTCGATCAGGCGGTCGAACACCGGCGCTAGCCGCGCGACACCCGGCTGCCGGGCACGATGTCGTCCCTGCCGTCGGACCAGCGCACCCACGCCTTGTGCCCGCCGTCGTAGTCGGGCGCCCACAGCACCAGCGTCGCGTCCTCGCCCTCGACGGTGCAGGCGTCGCCTCCCTCGTCGTCGAGCCCTCGCCACACGCGCACGAACGCGTTCTGGTCCCACTCGTCGCCGATCGTGGTCGGGTCCGTGTGCCCCGGATGCACGCGCGTCTCGTGCGGAAGCTTCATCAGCACGTCCATGATCGAGTGCCGCAGGTCCTCGAAGCTCGTCGACCCCGGGGCGCGCACCCCGCCGACCGAGCCCTTGAAGAGCGTGTCGCCCGTGAAGATGTCCGTCCCGTTCACGAGGAAGTTGAGCATCCCGGCCGTGTGGCCCGGGGTGTGGATCGACTCGATCGTGAGCCCGCCCACCTCGATCGTGTCGCCGGGCTCGATCGTGCGGTCCACCTGGTCCACGAGCTCCGCCTCGACCGGGTGCGCCACGATGTCCACGCCGTGCCGCTCCTTCCACACGGAGTTCTCGGCGACGTGGTCGCCGTGGTGGTGCGTGAGGAGCAGCAGCTCGACGTCGAGCCCGTGCTCCTCGGCCGCCTCGAGCAGCGGGTCCGACGGGCCTCCGGAATCGATCACGACCGCCTTCCCGTTCTCCTCGTCGCCGACGAGGTAGGCGTTGGAGAGCCAGTCCTGCTGCATGGATCGCTCGATGATCATTGTCTCGCCAGCCTAGTATTCCGGCCCGCGTGGAGGAGCTCCGAGCACAGTTCCCGGTACTGGAGCGGGTCGCCTACCTGAACGCCGGCACGAACGGGCCGGTGCCGCGGGCGGCGGCCGCCGCCGTCGAGGCCTCGCTGCGTGAGCAGCTCGAGCAGGGCCGGAGCAGCAGGCCGTGGTTCGAGCGGCAGAAGGAGCGGATCGATGAGCTGCGCGGGCGGGTTGCGGGCCTGCTGAACGCCGAGCAGGGCGACGTCGCGATCACCGGCTCGACGACCGACGGCGTGAACGCCGCCCTCGCCGCGCTGGACCTCGGGGAGGGCGACGACGTGCTCACGAGCGACGAGGAGCACCCCGGCGTGCTCGGCCCGCTCGCGACGGCCCGCGACACGCGCGGCGTCGAGGTGCGCCTCGTTCCCTTCGACGAGCTGCCGGACCAGGTCCGCGACGACACGCGGCTCGTGGTGACCTCGCACGTCTCATGGGCCACAGGCCGCGTGATGGACACCGCTCCACTGGCGGCGTCGAACGCGATCGTCGTCCTCGACGGCGCGCAGGGGCTCGGCGCCGTGCCGGTCAACGTCCGGGCGCTCGGCTGCGACTTCTACGCCGCCTCGGGCCAGAAGTGGCTCTGCGGGCCAGGCGGCATCGGCTACCTGTACGCCGACCCGGCGCTCGTGCCCGGCCTGCCGGCGCCGTGGAGCGGCTACCACTCGCAGGAGGACCCGTCTCGCGCGCTCGAGCCGGCGCTGTGGCCGGACGCCCGCCGGCTGAGCACGTCGTTCCCCGTGCCGCACCACATCGAGTGGGCGCACGCCTCGCTCGACGTCCTGGATGTGGCGGGCTTCGACGAGGTGCTCCGGCGCGGCGTCGAGGGCGCCGAGCGGCTCGCCGGGCTGCTGCGCGAGCGCGGCGTGACCGTCCGCGACCGCGGCGCCTCGACGCTGGTGTCGTTTGAGGTCGGCGACCCCGAGGCGTTCACGGAGCAGGTAGCCGCCGAGGGCATCGTCATCCGCCACATCCCTGGGCGTGGCTGCGCGCGGGCGTCGGTCGGCGCATGGACGACCGGCGATGAGCTGGAGCGGCTTGCCGAGCTGGCGGCGGCTAGTCGCCGGTGAGGATGACGATGCCGAACACAATCGCCCCGAGCACGGCGGCGAAGCCGGCCGCGCCGACCGCGGCATAGATCACGGCCCCGGGCAGTCGGCCGTCGCGTCCGAACTGAACGGCGCGGGCCGACCCGAGGAGCGCGAAGCCCCAGGCGGCGGTCAGCCCGACCCCGGCCGCGAGTGACACCCAAATCACCTGGAGGATTGCATCCCAGTCGACGACGCTGGCGATCACCGCGTCGCCTCCGTCGCGGGCACGACACCGGGCGCCGCTCCCTGGTGCGAGCGCCGGATGAACAGCAGCGCGGTGCCGGCCACGATCAGCGCCGACACCACGATGGGACCGACGGCACCCGTCCCGAAGGCGCGGGCCAGCAAGTAGGTCAGCCCACCGATCAGAGCTGCTGCGGGCAGCGTGAGGATCCATGCGACGACGATGTTTCCGGCCACGCCCCAGCGCACCGCGGACAGCCGCTTAGCGGCGCCTGAACCGATCACGGCACCCGAGATCGTGTGCGTCGTCGAGAGCGGGAACCCGACGTGCGAGGCGGCGAGGATCACCGTCGACCCGGCGCCCTGCGCCGCGAAGCCCTGCGCGGCATCCATCTTGTGAATGCGGCTGCCCATCGTCTTGATGATCCGCCAGCCGCCCACGTAGGTCCCCAGCGCAATCGCCGTCGCCGACGACACCACCACCCAGTCGGGCACGTGGAAGGTCTCCTCGGAGATGCTTCCGTTGGCCACCAGCGCGAGCGTGATCACGCCCATCGTCTTCTGCGCGTCGTTCGTACCGTGGGCGAGCGCGAGCATGCCGCCCGACAGCACCTGGCCGAGGCGGAACCCGCTCGTTGTGGGCCCCGGACGCAACCGCGCCACGATCCGGTACAGCACCACAATCGCGAGGCCGCCGACGATGAATGCGAGCACGGGCGCCACGATCGCCGGGACCATGACCTTGCCGATAATCCCCTCCTCGAAGAACACCGCGTCGGACCCGTAGGCGACGAACACAGCGCCGACCATCCCTCCGATCAGCGCGTGCGACGAGCTGGACGGCAGCCCGAAGTACCAGGTGATCAGGTTCCATGCGATCGCGCCCACGAGCCCGCCGAAGACGGCGAGCAGGCCGACCGAGCTCGGCTCGATCTGGACCACGTCCTTCGCGACCGTTGCGGCTACCTCGAGTGAGATGAACGCGCCCACGAAGTTGAGGATCGCGGCGTAGGTGACGGCGACCCTGGGCGGCATCGCGCGCGTGGAGATCGACGTGGCCACGACGTTCGCCGTGTCGTGGAACCCGTTCGTGAAGTCGAAGATCAACGCGGTGGCAACCACGATCACGACGATGATCTCGCTGCCCATGGGTTGGGACCTACCCGTCTACGAGTTCTTGATGACGACGCCTTGGAGGATGTTGGCCACGTGCTCGCTCGCGTCGATGGCCTCCTCCAGCCGCTCGAAGATGTCCTTCCAGCGGATCACGACCATCGGGTCGATTCCGTTGTCGAACAGCGACGCAATCGCCTCGCGGACGATCCTGTCGCCGTCGTTCTCGAGCCTGTTCAGCTCGACGGTGTAGTGGGAGATGTCGCGGAACCCGCGGAGGCGGGGCATCGCCTCGGCGATCTGGCGCGCGCACGCGTGCAGCACCCGGGCGAGGTCCTGCGCCTGCGCCATAGGCGCCTCGATCTTGTAGAGCCCGAGGTAGTCCGCAACCTCCTCGGTGAAGTCCACGACGTCGTCGAGCGCAGACGCGAGCTCGTAGATGTCCTCACGGTCGATCGGGGTGACGAACGTCTGGTTGAGACGCTGGATGATGTCGTGGGTGATCCGGTCGCCCGCCTGCTCGCAGATGAGAATCTCGCGCGCGAGCTCGTTGCGCTCGGGGTACTCGTTGAGGAGCTCCTCGAGCAGGCCCGCGGCGCGGAGGATGTTCCCGCCCGCCTCCTCGAACAGGTCGAAGAACTCGCGGTCGCGCGGGGCGAGGACGTTGGCTAGGCGCACGCGCGGCAACCTAGCACTCAATCCACCTGGAACCGGGCCAGCTCCATGCGGCGCGCGGGAAGCTCTCCGACCCGCTCCCTGACGGCGGCCACCGCGGCCCGCCAGTCGTAGTCCACGCGCCGGTGCCGGACCACCCCGTCGTCGATCACGGCGTAGGACGCGCGGTGGTCTCCGTCCCAGGGCATCCCGACGCTGCCGGGGTTCACGAGCTGCATGCCGGCAGGCCCCTCGCGCTCGAACGCGATGTGCGTGTGGCCGAACACGACTCGCCGGGTCTCGACGCCCATCAGGAGCTCGGCGTCGTGATCCGCCGGCTCCGGGAGGAAGCTCTTCATGTCCGACTGAGGCGACGCGTGGCAGAAGAGCGTGTCGCCGATGACGACGGACTCGGGAAGCTTCGTCAGCCTCTCGACGAGGTCGTCGCCCAGCAGCTCCGCGGCGCCCGCGGCGATCTCGTCGATGCCGGGCGGCGTGTCGTGGCGGTCGACGAGCCAGCGATCGGCGTTGCCGCGGATCCAGGTGGCGTTCGGCAACTCGGCGAGCCGCTCGACCGTCTCCTTCGGCCATGCGCCGGCGGTGGCGTAATCGCCTCCGAGAAGGAACTCATCGGCGTCTCGGGCGTCGCTCAGCACCGCCTCCAGAGCGGGCGCGTTGCCGTGGATGTCATAGAGCAGTGCAAGCAACGATGCGCACGCTACCGCCGACGTTTAGCTCATGGCTTTACCGGAACGCTCGTAAGGGAGACGGACTCGATCCGAGGAGGCTCGGAACCATGGAGAAGAGAACGGCACGCACGGAGAACCCCTTGCCGAGAGAACGCGCGGAGCGTCACGAGGACCAGCCGACCTGGCGAAAGACGACTCCCCGCGGGAACCCGGAGATCGACCGCGCCGACATGGAGCGGAGCACCGAGCGCCTGGAGACACTGCTGGGCCACTAGCGGCCCTGGCGGCGTTCGGCTCGAAGACGCCTTACGCCTGCCGCCGTTCAGCCTCCGCCCATCGCGGTGGTCACGAGGACCAGGTCCGCGTCCTCGGGGAGAGTCGTGACGGGATGATGCCCCGCGCCCTCCACGCGTACGGCCGTGTGGCCCTCCTCGAGCAACCGCTCGAGCTCGTCAGCCGCGGCTTGGTAGGAGCCGGGCTCCGAGTCGGACCACTCGGCCAGCACCTCGTCCTCGTCCAGCACCCTGCGCACCAGCCTCCCCATGCGCGCAAAGTTAACGGCGGGCACTCTTGATCCGGTCGGGCAACGGTGAGATGGTGAACATGGCGGTCCGCATGAGCGACACCGACAACACCGAGACCTCGCAGCTCAAGCAGCTGATGGGGCGCGTGTTCGAGTCGAACGCGTGCGAGGCGTTCGGCGACTTCATGACGCGGCGCATCGCGCTCGGTGACCTCGCGCCGACGGCGGACGACGCGCTGCTCGACGGCATCGACGAGTCGCCGGACGGAGGGGCCGCCATGGCGGAGGCGCATCTCACCGGCCTCCCCGACGACGCGCGCGACGCGCTGCTCGACCGTGCCTCGACCGAGACCGGCCGACGGCTGCACGCCGCGGCCGTCACGCTCCTGGCGGCGGTCGACGCGGCGCGGCTTCCCGTGGAGGTCACGCCTGAGATGGTGGCCGCGGCCGCGGTGACCGAGCTCGGGGACTCGGTCCCGCTCGGCGCCCCGCGGTCCTGAGGGCCAGACGCGAACGACGGGGGCGCGTTCAATGCCCCCGTCGTGCGCCTCCCCGCAGGTCTGACGGCCTAGTGGGGGTCACGCCACCCTGTGGCCTACCGCGGCCGGGCGGACGGCCGCCTCTGTCGGCCTACTGTTGCCGCTTCTTTCCGCGCGGCCAGCGCGGGCGGAAAACCTCGGCCGATCCGTTGATCTCCTCGGCGACTGCCATCGCCGCGTCGGTCGCCACCTCCCGCCACTCCGCGCGTTCCGAATCGCTGAGCTCTTCCCACTCGACGGGTACGTCGCCGGCCCAGCTGGCGTCGGCGCGCCGGAGCGCGTCGGCCAGTCTGTCGAGTGCGGTCACTGTGCTGGCAAACCGCACCGGCTCCCTCCATCGCTCGATTGCATCCGTGCTCGCAGGCGTGGTTGGTTGTTAGAACACCTCCGCGGCCCGAAGGTTCGCGGGTCACGCGGACTTTGCTTTCAGGTGAAAAATGCCCGGATCCCCACGCCTCAGTCCAGGCCCGCACTCCGCGTGCTGCCGTTTACCCTAGCTCACGGTGGAGCCGGTGAGCTCGAGCGATTCCTTATCGAGCGCCAGCCCGGCGTCGAGCTGCCTTGACACCCGGGAGGCCCGGGAGTTGACTCAGGGGTGGAGTCGGAGCAGCAGTGCGCCGTGTAACGGACTCCTCCCGGGCGGCTGGCGGCAGAAGCAGTCAGAGCGGACCGTGTATGTCGGCAGTCACGAGGACCGCCTCTCCCGGCTGCCGTCGATGCGCATCGACCCGGACGACGACGGCCGGACGCGCGAGGACGTGGGGCACCAGAGGGCCGAGCCCCGCGGGGCGTATGGCCACTGGACCCGGGCGCTCCGCCGTCAGTGACCTTGACCCGGGCCACCGAGTAGAGCCGGGTGTAGCGGAACGGCACCTTGGGGCCCTATCCCGGGCCGCGGGCCGGGCGTACCGTCGGCCCATGTTCATCAAGCGAACCGCTCTGATTGCTTCCATCGCGACCGTGGGCGTGGTGGCCTCGGGCAACGTGGCCACGGCGTCGGCAGCCGACGGCCATGCCTCGCAGGCCGGCCTCGCCGGTCTCACCTATGGCGCGTCTACGGCGGGGTTTGAGCGTGAGGCGTGGCTCCGCCTCGGCCCGAAGCGGCAGGCGGTCGCCAGCGTGTGGATCGACTTCACCGCTCCGGCCAGCCGATGCACAGGCGGTGAGAAGGG
>DASQTS010000253.1:0-10882 GCA_035641775.1 Thermoleophilaceae bacterium | reverse complement strand
GGAAGCTGTCGCGCGACGCGGCGCACCGGAAGTCGCTGTTCATGAACCTCTGCCGCGAAGTGATCGACCACGAGCGGATCCAGACCACCGAGGCGAAGGCGAAGGCCGTAAAGCCCGAGCTCGAGCGGCTCATCACGCTCGCGAAGAAGGGAGACGGTCACTCGCGCCGCCTCGCCATGGCCCGCCTCGGCCAGGACAAGTTCGTGGTCTACAAGCTGTTCGAGGAGATAGCTCCGAGGTACGCCGAGCGCGAGGGCGGCTACACCCGCATCCTGAAGCTCGGACCGAGGAAGTCCGACTCGACGGAGATGGTCTTCCTCGAGCTGGTCTAGCCGGCGGCGAAGTCCCTGAGCGCCTCGCGGCCGCCGCTCGGGATCGGCTCGCCGTGGGCCAGTAGCAGGACGTCGAACTCGAGCTGCTCCGCAAGCTCGCCGAGCCCGCGCCTGATCCCCTCCTTGTCGGCCTCCGGGTCGTCCATGTACTGGTCCGGGACGAAGTGGAGCTCCTCGCCGTAGCGGATCGCGCCGTCCGCGATCGCGAGCGCGTTCACCGACGGAATGTGGAGCGCGGTCTCGTCCGGGCTGAGCGCGCCCACCTGGTGCGGCGTAACGCCGCCGCCCGCGACCGGCTCGCCGAAGTCGTAGGGCTGGATCGGCGTGTCGTCGGGGTAGTCGTGCATGCCGGTCTTCGGCGCGCTCACGGTCGCGCCGAACCGCTCGGCCGCCTCGAGGCAGTCCCGAACGTGGTGGCGGCAGGAGAGGAGGATGTGCCCGACGCCTTCCACCTCGTCCGGCACGGCGATCGGGTCGAGCAGCACGCGCAGGTCCGGAAGCCAGTAGGCGCTCACGGGCACGCCGAGGTTCGGATGGGTCGCTTTCCAGTGCCGAATTCCAGGGGCGATCTCGTCCATGGGCGCATTCTGCAACAAATCGTGCAACTTGCAGGAATTTCGCCTGATAGAACGACGGGCGTCCTGACGCCGAGTCGCTTCACCTCAGGGTGGGGCGAGCGGGGGAACCGATGCGGCCTTCGGGCCGCTGGGGCGAATCGCCCGGGCCGTGTGCCCAGGGCGTAGCGCGACAGCGCGAGCCCGTCAGCTCACCTCGTAGGCGGAACCGCATTCCAGCCTTGCTCATCAAGCTCACATCCGTCCTTGCCGTGTTCGCGCTCCTCGTGGTGCTCGCGCCTGCCGTCGGCGCCGACGTGAGGGCGTCCGCTTCGAGCACGAAGCAGGACGTCCGCAAGCTCCAGCGCAAGGTGGGCGTGGCGGCCGACGGGATCTTCGGCCCGGCCACCGAGCGCGCCGTCAAGCGCTGGCAGCGCCGGCACGGGCTCACGGCCGACGGCATCGTCGGCCCGCTGACGCGCTCGGCGATGGGCCTCGGCCCCGGGCCGATCCTTAAGCGAAGGGGGACCGGGTCGGGCGGCCGGGCGGGCGACTCTCAGCGCCGCTCGCATCGCGGCGGGGGCGTCCGCGCCCTTCAGCGGCGCGTGGGCGTGCCGGCCGACGGCGTATTCGGACCGGCCACCGAGGCCGCCGTGAAGCGCTGGCAGCGCCGCCACGGGCTCGTGGCCGACGGGATCGTGGGCCCGCAGACGCGGGCCAGGATGGGCCTCGGCGCCGGGCCGGTGCTGAAGCGCGGGGGCTCGGGCGGCGGCGGCCACCGCGGCGGCCGGATCGCGCGGATGATCGCGGCCGGGAACCGGATCGCCAGGGCGCCGTACAAGTACGGCGGCGGGCACGGCTCCTACAGGGACAGCGGCTACGACTGCTCCGGCTCGGTCTCGTACGTCCTGCACGCGGCCGGCCTGCTGCGGACCCCGCTCGACTCGAGCGGCCTGATGTCGTACGGCGAGCCGGGGCGCGGGCGGCACGTGACGATCTACGCGCACCCGGGCCACGCCTACATGGTCATCGACGGCCGCCGCTTCGACACGTCGGCGCTCCGCCAGAGCGGCTCGCGCTGGACGAGCCGGCATCGCGACCCGACCGGGTTCGTGGTGCGCCACCCGCCGGGCCTCTAGCCGGTCACAATGGCCTCATCGGCCTCCTCTACGACTCGATAGGCAAGGGCTACACGTCGGTCCGCCAGGAGGACCCGCGCATACGCGCGCGGATCCACGCCGCGCTCGGCGATGCGCGAACTGTCGTGAACGTGGGCGCCGGGGCGGGCTCGTACGAGCCCGCCGACAGGGACGTGGTCGCGGTGGAGCCCTCGGAGACGATGATCGCCCAGCGGCCGGCAGGCTCGGCACCGGTGGTGCGGGCCTACGCCGAGGACCTGCCCTTCGAAGACGGCGCCTTTGACGCGGCAATGGTGGTGCTCAGCGACCACCACTGGCGCGATCACGCGCGCGGGCTCGCGGAGCTTCGCCGGGTGGCTCGCAGGGTCGTGATCTTCGGCTGGGATCCCGCCACCGTGCTCGACATGTGGATCGTCCGCGACTACTTCCCCGACGTGCAGGAGCTGATCCCGGCCGGCTACCGGCTCGCCCACACGCTGGCGGGGCTGGGCGACGCCCGGGCGGAACCCGTGCCGATCCCCCACGACTGCGTCGACGGTTTCTTCCACGCGTACTGGCGCCGGCCGGAGGCGTACCTGGACGAGGAGGTGCGCGCCGGCATCTCGGTCTTCGCCCGGTTGGACCGCGCCGCGGTGGAGCGCGGCGTCGAGAGCCTGGGCCGCGACCTCGAGTCGGGCGAGTGGGAGCGCCGGAACGGCCACCTGCGCGCGCTGGACGAGATCGAGGCCGGCTACCGCCTGGTGAGCAGCGGGTGATCGGGGCGCTCCGCCGCGTGCGGCGGCGGTTCCTGCCGGCGCACATCCGCGCAGACATCCGCGACACGGAGCTGCTGGTGGCGCTGATGGAGCGGGTGCTCGAGCCGGACTCGGCCTGCCTCGACGTGGGCGCCCACGCCGGCTCGATGCTCGCCGCGATGGTCCGGCTCGCGCCGCGCGGGCGGCACGTGGCGTGGGAGCCCCTGCCCGACTTCGCGCAGGGTCTGCGCACGCGCTTTCCCGGCGTGGAGGTGAGGCAGGCGGCGCTGTCCGACACCCCCGGCCAGCGCGAGTTCGCGCACGTCGTGTCGGATCCCGGCTGGAGCGGCTTCGTAGCGCGCCCGGCGCCCGGCGGCGACACGGTGGAGATCCTGGCCGTGCGGGCCGAGCGGCTGGACGACGTGCTGCCCGACGGCGTCCGGCCGGCCTTCGTGAAGATCGACGTGGAGGGCGCCGAGGAGCAGATGCTCCGCGGCGCGATCGAGACGCTGCGGCGCCATCGCCCGGTGATCGCGTTCGAGCACGGCCTGGGCTCGGCCGACCACTACGGGACGACCCCGGAGGCGGTGCACCGCCTGCTGGCCGGCGAGCTCGGCTACGAGATCAAGGGTCTGGACGGCGATGGCCCCTACGGCGAAGCACGCTTCTGCGAAATCTTCGCGACTGGAGAGCGCGTCAACTTCGCGGCCTGGCCGTAATCTCTACAAAGTCAGTTGACTTTGTGTTACTTTGCGCCAGCATGCAAAGTCGATTGAAAAAGTGGACAATAGCCGGGCTCGCCACAGCCCTGCTCGTTCTGGTGGTGGCGGGCTGCGGCGGCCAGTCGTCGGCGTCCGAGGGCGGTGGCGACGGCAGCGGCGGCAAGCTGACCCTGGTCGCCTACTCGACTCCCGAGGAGGCGTACAAGGAGCTGATTCCTGCCTTCAACGAGACGGAAGAGGGCAAGGGAGTGAGCTTCTCCCAGTCCTATGCCGCGTCGGGCGAGCAGTCGCGTGCCGTCGAGGGCGGCCTGCCGGCGGATGTCGTCGAGTTCTCGCTCGAGCCCGACATGACCCGGCTCGTGGAGGCCGACCTCGTCGATCCGAACTGGAACAAGAACGAGCACAAGGGCATGGTCACCGAGTCCGTCGTTGTGTTCATGGTCCGTAAGGGCAACCCGGAGAACATCCAGGACTGGGACGACCTCGTGACCGGCGACGTCGAGGTGCTCGAGCCGAACCCGTTCACCTCCGGCGGCGCGAAGTGGAACATCATGGCCGCGTACGGCGCTCAACTCGAGCAGGGCAAGTCGCCCGCCGAGGCCGAGCAGTACCTGGCCGAGCTGTTCAAGAACGTGCCGGTGCTGGACAAGAGCGCCCGCGAGTCGCTCCAGACGTTCGCGAGCGGCAAGGGAGACGTGCTCCTCGGCTACGAGAACGAGGCGATCCTCGCGCAGCAGAAGGGCGAGGAGCTCGACTACGTCGTCCCGGACCAGACGCTGCTGATCGAGAACCCGGTCGCGACCACGACCGAGGCCGGTGACCCCGAGCTCGCGCAGAGCTTCGTGGACTTCCTCTACACCCGAGAGGCCCAGGAGATCTTCGTCGGCAAGGGCTACCGCCCGGTCGTGGAGGGCACGAAGGGGGCCGACGAGTTCCCGACGCCGTCCGGCCTGTTCGAGATCACCAAGTTCGGAGGCTGGGACAAGGTCAACACGGACTTCTTCGACCCCGAGAAGGGCATCGTGGCGAAGATCTTCCAGTCACAGGGGAAGAGCACTGCCTCCGGCTGACGCAACCTCCCTCGTCGCACCCCCTCCTGCGGCGCCGGTGAGCCGCGGCCCGAGGGCCCTCCCGATTCCGGGAGCAGCCCTCGGCCGCGGCGTGGCCATGGCGTACCTGAGCATCGTCGCCCTGATTCCGCTGGCGGCGGTGCTCTTCAAGTCGTTCGAGAACGGCGCCGACGGGTTCTGGACCGCGGTGAGCAACCCGCAGGCGGTGGCCGCGCTCAAGCTGACCCTGATCGCCTCGGCGATCGTGGTCGTCGTCAACGCTGTCTTCGGCACGCTGATCGCGTGGGTGCTCGTGCGCGACGAGTTCCCCGGCAAGAGCGTCGTCAACTCGCTGATCGACCTGCCGTTCGCGCTGCCGACGATCGTGGCCGGCCTCACGCTGCTCGCGTTCTACGGGCCGGACAGCCCGGTGGGCGTGAACGTCGCGTACACGCGCGTCGCGGTTGGGATGGCGCTGCTGTTCGTGACGCTGCCGTTCGTCGTCCGCGCCGTTCAGCCCGTGCTGCTCGAGCTCGACCGCGAGATGGAGCAGGCCGCCGAGTCGCTCGGAGCCGGGCGGGGGACCGTCTTCCGCCGCATCGTCCTGCCGAATCTGACGCCGGCCATCATCGCCGGCGCCGGCCTCGCGTTCGCGCGTGCCGTCGGCGAGTTTGGCTCGCTCGTCCTGATTACGGGCAACATCCCCTTCAAGACCGAGGCCGCCTCCTACTTCATCTTCGCCCAGGTCGAGAGCGACAACGCGGTCGGGGCCGCCGCCGTTTCGGTGGTGCTGCTGGTGCTCGCCCTGATCGTCCTGCTCATCTTCGGCTGGCTCTCCAAGAAGGCGCTGAAGCATGAGGAGTAAGTACCTGCTCCGATTAGTCGCGCTGGGCTACCTCGGGCTGCTGCTCGGCATCCCGGTCGCGCTCGTGTTCGTGAACGCGTTCCAGGACGGCATCGGCGCGGCCTGGGACGCGGTCACGACGCCCGAGGCCCAGCACGCCTTCTACCTCACGTTCGTCATGGTCGCGGTGGCCGTGCCGCTCAACACGATCTTCGGCGTGCTGGCCGCGCTTGCGATCGTCCGCCAGCGTTTCCGCGGCCGGGCGCTCCTGAACGCGCTGGTGGACCTGCCGTTCGCGGTCTCCCCGGTGGTCGTGGGCCTCGCGCTGCTGCTCGTCTACGGGCGCCGCGACGGCTGGGTGGGCGAGTGGTTCGCCGAGCAGGGGATCCAGATCATCTTCTCCACGCCCGGCATGATCCTCGCGACGATGTTCGTCTCGCTGCCGTTCGTGGTGCGCGAGACGATCCCTGTCCTGCGCGAGATCGGCACGGAGCAGGAGCAGGCCGCGGCCACGCTCGGCGCCGGCCCGTTCCAGACCTTCTTCCGCGTCACGCTCCCGGCGATCCGCTGGGGAGTGGCCTACGGCGTGGTTCTCACGACCGCGCGGGCGCTCGGCGAGTTCGGCGCAGTGAGCGTCGTCTCCGGCAAGCTGTCGGGGGAAACCGAGACGGCCACCCTCTTCGTCGAGAACCGCTTCCAGCGCTTCGACGAGACGGGCGCGTATGCAGCCGCGGTCGTGCTCGCGCTGCTGGCCCTGGGGACGCTGCTCGCCATGAACATCATCAAGCCCAAGGAGGCCCAGGCATGAGCATCGTCATCGATTCGGTCTCCAAGCGCTTCGGGGACTTCGTGGCCCTCGACGACGTGTCGCTCGAGGTGCGCGACGGCTCGCTCACCGCGCTGCTCGGCCCGAGCGGCGGCGGGAAGTCCACGCTGCTGCGCGTGATCGCGGGGCTCGAAACCCCCGACAGCGGCAGTGTGTCGATCGCCGGCGAGGACGCGACCGAGAAGCCGCCCCAGCGGCGCAACGTGGGCTTCGTCTTCCAGCACTACGCGGCCTTCAAGCACATGACGGTGGCGAAGAACGTGGCCTTCGGGCTCACCATCCGCAAGCGCCCCAAGGAGGAGATCGACGCGCGCGTGGACGAGCTTCTGAAGCTCGTACACCTCGACGGGTTCGCGCACCGCTACCCATCGCAGCTGTCGGGCGGCCAGCGACAGCGCATGGCGCTGGCGCGGGCGCTCGCCGTGCAGCCGCGCGTGCTGCTGCTGGACGAGCCGTTCGGGGCGCTCGACGCGACGGTGCGCAAGGAGCTCCGGGCGTGGCTGCGCCGCCTCCACGACGAGGTGCACGTGACGACCGTCTTCGTGACCCACGACCAGGAGGAGGCCATGGAGGTGGCCGAGCAGATCGTGGTGCTGAACGACGGCAGGATCGAGCAGGTGGGCTCGCCGCAGCAGCTCTACGAGCAGCCGGCGAACGAGTTCGTGATGGGGTTCGTGGGCCCGATCAGCGAGCTATCCGGGCGGTCGATCCGCCCGCACGAAGTGGACATCCTGCTGGAGCCCCACGACGGCGCCGCCGAGGCGATGATCGACCGCGTGATCCACCTGGGCTTCGAGGTCCGCGTGGAGCTCACGCTGGGCGACGGCGAGAGGACCTGGGTGCAGACGACGAAGGCACAGGCCGACGAGCTGGAGCTGACCGAGGGCGAGATCGTCTGGCTGCGGCCCAACGCGCCGGCCGTCGCCGCGGTTCCCGCCTAGCGCCCCCGGCTCAGTTGACGGGAGGCGGCCTGCCGTCCGCGCTCGACGCCAGCGCGGGGTCCCACTCGCAGACCGCGCACGCATGGCGGAAGGACGACCGCGCGAACTCGAGCGCCGCCGCGTGCGGGTCCTCGGCTGCGACAACGTCGTCCCAGTCGAGCACGAACAGGCCCATGTCCGGCTCCCAGTGGGCGGCGTCCGGCGACAGCCTGCCCTCGCCGAAGCTCTCGGGCGCCGGATGGGTGTAGGAGTAGAAGGCGGCACCCGGATGGCGTGGGTCGCCGGGCCACCAGCCGACGGCCACGTCCTGCGCGTCCATCGAGTTGCGCATGATGAAGTCGTCCGAGGGCGGATCCGCCGGGTCCCCCGAGAAGAGGCTCGCCGCGAGGTCGAACGAGCCCCACCATGCGTTCACCGGGGTCGAGCGCCCGCGGTAAGGCGCGCGGTACTCGGCCAGGACGAGCGCGGCGCGGGTCGCCGCGTCGAAGTAGGTGGCGACCCGGCCAGTGTCGTAGGTCGCGTGCTCGGTGTCCTCGTCAAGCGGGAGGGTCCACGCGACCTCCTGCGGCTTCGGGTCGATTCGCACATCGCCGGCGAGCTCGCGGACGGCCTCGATCAGCTCGCGCGTGACCTCCCCGACGGGCCGGTCCGGCGTCAGCGGAACTCGTGCCGAACGCCCGTCCGAGTGCTCGGCGACCGACTCGTGCGAGTGCAGGTCGAGGCCGGCAACCAGCGCTCCGGAGCCGTTCGGCGCCGGAAGCGGCCGCGTCTCCCAGCCGCGGGAAGTGAGCATCAGCGCCGCGTGCTGGAGCTCCGGCTCCGGCGGCGCCAGCGCGACGCACAGCTTGCCGAGGACCTGCGTGTGCGCATGCAGCGTGTCGCACGTGTCGCGCCACTCGTCGTAGGCAAGTGCGGGCCAATCGGCGGCCATGCCCCGACGCTAGCGCAGCCTGCTCGGCTGCGGACGCGTGCCTGGCCTAGCGCCGCGACCAGGCGTCGGGCGCCTCCGTGAGCCGCTTGACGCGGCTGGGGAGGCGTCCAGCGACCACGTCGGCGAGCGTCAGCTCGTCTACGACGCTGCGCAGGCTCGCGCGCACCGCGATCCAGACGGTCTGGAGGTGCTCCGCGGCCCCGTCGTAGTCGAGGTCCTCGGGTGCCTCGCCGCGCACGGACGCGAGCGGGCCGTCGACGGCGCGGATCACCTCGCCGATGCTCACCTCGCCCGGGGTGCGGGCCAGCCAGTAGCCGCCCTCGGCGCCGCGCTGGGAGCGCACGATGCCCGCGTGGCGCAGGTCGATCAGGATGTTCTCGAGGAACTTCAGCGGGATCTCCTGCGCCTGGGCGAGCCGCTCGCCCTTGATCGGGCCGTCGCCGGCCTGCGCCAGCTCGAGGAGCGCGCGAACCGCGTAGTCGCTCTTGGCCGAGACCTTCACGGGCCGCATTCTGACGATACGCTCGCGCCGTGGACGTAGACGCGATCAAGGACCGCAACCGGGCGATCTGGGGGCTGGGCGACTACGGCGCGCTGTCAGCGGCGTTGCGGCCCGCCGCCGAGGCGCTCGCCGACGCCTGCGCCGTGTCCGCCGGCCAGGAGGCGCTCGACGTGGCGGCCGGCGACGGCAACTTCGCGATCGCCTGCGCGCGCGAGGGCGCGAGCGTGGTGGCATCGGACCTCTCGCCCGGGATGGTGGGGCGAGGGCGCGCCCGGACGGAGGCCGAGGGCTACGACATCGAGTGGGTCGAGGCCGATGTCGAGGTCCTGCCGTTCGAGGACGGCCGCTTCGACTGCGTGGGGTCCGTCTTCGGCGCGATGATCGCGCCGCGGCCGCGGGTGGTGGCCGAGGAGCTCTTTCGGGTGGTACGGCCGGGCGGCACGGTCGGGATGACGGCGTGGACGAAGGAGGGCTTCACGGCCGATTTGTTCGCGCTGGGCCGCAGCTACGCGCCGCCCTCCGACTCGCCGCTGTCGGACGAGTGGTCGATCGAGGAGAACGTGCGCGAGCGCTTCGACGGCCTGGCCGCCCGTTTCGAGGTCCAGATCCGCGAGCTGAACTGGGAGGCGGAGTCGCCGGGCGAGCTCGTGGAGATGTTGGGCACCTCTGCGCCGCCCTGGGTCGCGGCGAAGCAGAACCTGCCGCGCGAGCGCTACGAGGAGATGATCTCGCGGGCGAACGAGATCGCCGAGCGCTGGGCGCAGGGCGACGGCCCGGTGACGCTTCGCAACGAGTACGCGCTGATCGTGGCCCGCAAGCGCGGTTGACCGCTCGTCTCGAGCTCGAGTACGACGGCACGGACTTCGCCGGGTGGGCGAGCCAGCCGGGGAAGCGCACCGTCCAGGAGACCGTGGAGAGCACACTCGTGACCGTGCTGCGGCGGGAGGTGCGGCTCACTGTCGCCGGCCGGACGGATCGTGGCGTGCACGCACGCGGCCAGGTCGCGAGTCACGAGGGCGACCCCGCGCGCGTGCGCAACCTCAACGCCCTCCTGCCGGCGGACGTGGCGGTGCTTTCCAGCGAGGCCGCCCCGGACGGCTTCGACGCCCGCCGCGACGCCCGCTCGCGCACCTACCGCTACCGGCTCCACACGCGCTCGGTGCCGAGCCCGTTCGAGCAGTCGCGCGCGCTCTGGTGGCCGCGCCCGCTCGACCGCGAGGCCCTCGACGCCTGCGCGGCGGTGCTGATCGGCACCCACGACTTCACGGCGTTCACGCCCACGGAGACCGACCACGTGCGCTTCGAGCGTGACGTCCTGCGCGCCGAGTGGGTCGAGGAGCTGGGCGACGTCCTCGCGTTCTGGATCGAGGCGGACACGTTCATGCGGCACATGGTCCGCGTGCTGGTGGGCACGATGCTGGAGGGCGTGCCGCCGGAGCGCTTCGCCGAGCTTCTGGACGGACGCCCGCGGAGCGAGGCGGGGGCTACCGCGCCCGCGCACGGGCTTTACCTGGAGAGCGTCGCATACCCTTAGAAAGGCGTCGCTGCGCGGCGGGCACCGCCCGCCGCTTGCGCAAAAGCCACTCCCATGAGAGTCCTCCTGACCAACGACGACGGCATCACCGCGACCGGCCTGAACGCCATGCGCCGGGCGCTGCTCGAGCTGCCCGACGTGGAGCTGGAGGTGATCGCGCCGGACTCGAACCGGAGCGCCACAGGCCGGGCCGTCACGCTCCTCGACCCGATCTGGGTCGAGGAGCTGGAGTTCGGCGACGGGACCACGGGGTTCGCAACGGACGGCACGCCGGTGGACTGCGTCCGCTTCGCGGCGCTCGGGCTGATCGAGGAGCCGCCGGAGCTGATCGTGTCCGGCATCAACCATGGCGCGAACCTGGGCGACGACATCACCTACTCAGGCACCGTCGCGGCCGCGCTCGAGGGGATCATGCTCGGCATCCCCGCGATCTCCGTCTCGTTGGCGGCGGGCAGCGAGTTCGGCCCGCTGGCGGCCTTCGTGGCGCGGATGGCGGACGAGCTGGACGACGTGCCGATGCCCGACGGCACGCTCCTGAATGTGAACGGCCCCGGCGGGGATGTGAAGGGCGCGTGTGCCTGCCGGCTCGGGAAGCGCGTCTACAACGACAAGATGGAGCTCACCGAGGAGCAGGGCGTGGTCGACTTCCGGGCCGGGCGCCAGTGGCAGCCGGAGGACTTCGAGCAGGCGGCTGCATTCGTCGCTCGCATGGTGGAGGCGCTCGAGAGGGTTCCGATGCCCGAGGGGACCCTGCTCAACGTCAACTGCCCGGCG
>DASQTS010000252.1:0-4025 GCA_035641775.1 Thermoleophilaceae bacterium | reverse complement strand
CATCCTTCGTCGTCATCGAGATGTGCGCCTGGAGCGCGGTCTCGAGCTCCTTCTCCTTGCCGTACGCCTCGTTGAGGTACTGGATCAGTTTCGTGTCCCTGGCGTTGGGATCCGCCATCGGTCTAGTTGCCTCCCTTGTGGATTACCGACCATTTGCGTACCCGATAGATCAGGTGCGCAACCTTGCGCGCGGGGTACCGTGCATTCATGAGCTCGTGGGACGACGACGACTGGACCGGAACACCACCCGAGGGCCGCTACGACCGCTCGCGCGCGAACCCGGGCTTCTGGGCACAGAGCCGCGCGCCGCTGTCGATCACAGGCATCGGCGTCGGCATCGCGCTGATCATCCTGCTGATCGTGTGGCTCCTGTAACGGGCCGCATCTAGACGGCCGGCTCGGCAACGCGCTTGCGCGCCCGCGCCGCCTTCTGGCGTTCCACCGGGTCCAGCACCAGCTTGCGCAGCCGCACCGCATCGGGCGTGACCTCGACGCATTCGTCTTCGCGGATGAACTCGAGCGCCTGGTCGAGCGAGAGCCGGTGGTGGGGGACGAGCTTCACGGTCTCGTCCGAGCCGGCCGCGCGCATGTTCGTGAGCTTCTTCTCGCGCACCGCGTTCACGTCGAGGTCGTCGGCGCGCGCGTTCTCGCCCACCACCATCCCCTCGTAGACCTCCTCGCCCGGGCCGACGAAGAGCTGCCCGCGCTCCTGGAGCTTGAGCAGCGCGAACGTCGCGGTGGGGCCGCGCCGGTCGGCGACGAGCGAGCCCGTCGGGCGCGTGCGGATAGCGCCCTGCCAGGGCTCGTAGCGCTCGAAGACCGAGTGCAGGATCCCCGAGCCACGCGTCTCGGAGAGGAACTCGGTGCGGAAGCCGATCAGCCCGCGCGTCGGCACCAGGAACTCGAGCCGGACCCAGCCCGTGCCGTGGTTGACCATGTTCTCCATGCGCCCCTTGCGCAGGGCCAGCATCTGGGTGACGACGCCGAGGAAGTCCTCCGGCACGTCGATCGACAGCCGCTCGATCGGCTCGTGCGTCTTGCCGTCGACCTCACGGGTCACGACCTGCGGCTTGCCGACCGTGAGCTCGAACCCCTCGCGCCGCATCGCCTCCACGAGCACCGCGAGCTGAAGCTCGCCGCGTCCCTGAACCTCCCAGGTGTCGCGGCGGTCGGTGTCGACCACGCGGATCGCCACGTTGCCGACGAGCTCCTGCTGAAGCCGGTCCTCCACCATCCGCGCCGTGAGCCGCGAGCCCGATTGGCCCGCCAGCGGCGACGTGTTGATCCCGATCGTCACGCCGAGCGCCGGCTCGTCGATCGCGATCACCGGCAGCGGCCGGGGATCGTTCGGGTCGGCGATCGTCTCGCCGATCGTGATCTCCGGGATGCCGGCCAGCGCCATGATCTCGCCCGGGCCGGCCTCGTCGGCGGCCACGCGCTCGAGTCCCTCGTTCACGTAGAGCTCGCTCACGCGGACGTTCTCAGCCGTGCCGTCGCGCCGCAGCCACGCGACCTGCTGGCCGCGCCGGATCGTCCCGTGGTGGACGCGGCACAGCGCCAGCCGCCCGACGTACGGGTCGGCGTCGAGGTTCGTGACCCGCGCCTGGAGCGGGTGCGACTGGTCATGCTCCGGTGCCGGGATGCTCTCCACCAGCAGGTCGAGCAGCGGGCGGAGGTCGCTCCCCTCGACGCCCTCCTCGGTGGACGCCCAACCCGCCTTCGCGTTCGTGTACACGATCGGGAACTCGATCTGTCCCTCATTCGCGTCGAGGTCGAGGAACAGCTCGTAGACCTCGTCCACCACCTCGCCGATGCGGGCGTCCGGGCGGTCGACCTTGTTCACCACCAGCACGACCGGCAAACCCGCCTCGAGCGCCTTTCGGAGCACGAAACGGGTCTGCGGGAGCGGCCCCTCGGAGGCGTCCACGAGCAGCATCACGCCGTCCACCATCGTCAGCCCGCGCTCGACCTCGCCGCCGAAGTCGGCGTGGCCGGGCGTGTCGACGAGGTTCAGCTTGACGTGGCCGTAGCGGACCGCCGCGTTCTTGGCCAGGATCGTGATGCCGCGCTCGCGCTCCTGGTCCATCGAGTCCATGACCCGGTCGGTGAGCGCCTCGTGCGCGGCGAACACGCCGGACTGGCGGAGCATCGCGTCGACAAGGGTCGTCTTCCCGTGGTCGACATGGGCGATGATCGCGACGTTGCGGATGTCCGAGCGCTGGGGCACTTGGCCCCAACGCTAGTCACGGCCGGAACGCTCCACCCTGAGGGCGACCCAGCGGCCGTTCGAGCGCCGCACGATGGCCTCCACGTTTCGCATGCCCACGCGCAGCGCGCCGAAGCCGGCGATGCGCTCGAACACCGTGTTGCGCGTGACCTTGATGCGGATGGTGCCGCGCTCCGCGTCGCTGAGCCGGAAGGTGCGGTTCTCGGAGTTCTTCCCGACGACCCGTCCCTCGTACTCCGTGGCGGCGGATGCGGTGGCCGCCCCGAGCGAGAGGGAGAGGACGAGGACTGTCATGAGAGCGATCTTCTTCATGACCGCCATCTTTGCGACGGCCCTCCCACGACCTCGCCAAGTCGCGGACAAGAGTTGGTAAAGACTTGGGTCATGCGCCTAAGCGTTCTGGACCAGTCCCCGATCCCCGAGGGTGCCACCGGCGCTGAGGCGCTCGCGAACACCGTCGACCTCGCCCGCCACACGGCGTCGCTCGGCTACGAGCGCTACTGGCTGGCGGAGCACCACGCCACGCCGTCGCTCGCCTGCGCGTCGCCTGAGGTCCTCATCGGCGCGGTCGCGGCCGCCACGGAGACGATCCGCGTGGGCAGCGGCGGCGTGATGCTGCCGCACTACAGCCCGCTGAAGGTCGCCGAGGTGTTCAGCACGCTCGCCGGGCTCCACCCCGAGCGGATCGAGCTCGGCCTCGGCCGCGCCCCCGGCACGGACCCCATGACGATGCTCGCGCTCCAGCGCGATCGGCGCCACGCCGCGCCCGACGACTTCATCGACCAGCTCACCGAGCTCCTTGCCCTGATCGAGGGCCGGATGCCGCGTGACCATCCCTTCGCGCGCCTGGCCGGCACCCTGCCCGGCCTGCCGGAGCGGCCGGAGCCGTGGCTGCTCGGCTCGTCTCCCCAGAGCGCGATCTGGGCGGGCGAGCTCGGGCTGCCCTACTCGATCGCCGACTTCATCAACCCCAACGGGGCGTCGCTGGCCGCCGACTACCGCAGGCGCTTCCTCGACTCCGTGCGGCTGCCGGCGCCGCGCGTGCTCCCGTGCGTCATCGCGATCTGCGCCGCGACGGACGAGGAGGCGGAGCGAGTCGCCTCGAGCGGCCGGATGATGTTCTCGCTGCTGAGGCAGGGCCGGCTGATCCCGATCCCGCCGCCGGACAAGGCGCTCGCCTATCTGGAGACGCGCATGCGGGCCGACGACCCGGCCAGGCGCCGCCGCGGCGTCGTCGGCTCGCCGGAGAAGGTGCGCGACGGGCTCGAGGCGGCGGCGGCCGAGTACGGCGCCGGCGAGCTGATGGTGCTCACGATCGCCTACGAGCACCAGGCTCGCAGGCGATCGTATGAGCTGATTGCGGAGGCGTTCGGCCTTACGCGGCCGCGGTCACCTGACGCTGCTGCTGCTTGACCTCGTCGAGCGTGTGCTGCTCCATCTCGAGGTTCTGCTGGAGCAGGCGGACGACGTCCGGCTGGCCGAGCTGCTCGGCCTGCGTGATGAGCGACTCGTAGACCGCGATCTCGTGGTGCTCGGTCGCGGCGGCGTTTGACAGGATCACCGCGTCGACGACGCTGTCGTCGGCCATCTTGATCTCCGCCTTGGCCTCCTTGTCGAGCGCCTTGGAGACCATGCAGGTCGAGTCGTCCGGGTCCTCGCCGAGCGCCTGGAACGCCTGCTCGATGTTGGTGATCTGCTGGCGCGTCTCCTCGGCGTGATGCCGGAACTGCTGCTTCAGCTCATCGCGCTGAGCCTTGTCCTCGAGCTCGCCCAGCGAGTCGAGCACGTCCTGCTCCAT